>JAFACJ010000898.1 GCA_023425615.1 Actinomycetes bacterium | reverse complement strand
GCGCCGAGCTGCTCGGACGTGGTCCCGTATGTCTCCATGTGCCGCCGGGCGGCGAGCGCGTAGTAGGCGGTCGTGCTGGTGATGCCGCTGGCCGTGAGATGGCCGCCGAACCCCTTGGCCACCGGCCGCTTGTAAACGTCGGAGCCGCGGACGCCTTCGCGCAGCGGCGCGTCGGCGAAGACGCAGACCACCGTGTGCGCGCTGCCCGCCCCGATCGCCGACGCGGCGAGCTCGACCATGGCGCCGGCCGACGATCCGAACGCGTTGACGGTCATCAGCAGGGACAGGTCCGTCATTCCGAGTGCCTCGGCGATACCGAGGTCCACCCCTCCCGACTTGCCCGAGCTGACGAGCAGCCCGTCGACGTCGGCGAGGCTCAGCCCCGCGTCCTCCACGGCCAGCCGGACCGCCTCGCGTGCGAAGTCCGCCGCCGACCGGCCGTAGACCTTGCCGACGTCGGTGAGCCCGAGACCGGCGATGGCGGCGCCCGGCGTCACGGCCGGCCCGCCGGGGTGGAGGCGCCGCGGCCGAGGTCGCCGAGGACGGTCTCGCGGTCGGCGTCGAGGGCGGGTGCCGGTCTGCCCGGATCCCGGGTGAAGGAGTCGAAGCGGGCCGGGGTGCGGATGGTGCGGATCCGGCGTCCGTTCCCGTCCTCCAGCTCGACCGCCAGCCGCGCGGCCTCGAACTGGTCGGAGGCGACGACCTGGTCGGTGTCGCGGACGACGCCGCAGGTGATCCGCGCGGCCTCGAAGTCCGCACGCCATTGCGCGGTCGTGCGCCGCAGAAGGACTTCCCGGAGGATCTCCAACAGCGCGTCGCGGTTGCGGATGCGGTCCTTCATGCTCTGGAACCGCGGGTCGTCGCGCAGCCGGTCGTCGTCGAGGATCTCGACCGCCGTCTTCCAGTGGTGGGGCATGTAGGCCGCGAGCACGATGGTGCCGTCCGCCGTGGCGTACACGCCCGAGGGGGTGGTGGCCGCGGGGAAGTTGCCGGTGCGCCCGGCGACACGGCCCAGGCTGAGGAAGTCGGTGAAGTCGTGCGTGTGCAGGCTGCACGCGACGTCGTAGAGCGAGACCCTGACGACGTCGCCGAGGCCGGTCCGCGTGCGGGCGAACAGCGCCGCGAGGGCGCCCTGCGCGGCGACGTGGCCGGTCGCGGCGTCGATCGGCACCGAGCCGAGCTTGGTGGGCGGGCCGTCGGGCTCGCCGGTGATCGACATCCAGCCGGTCTCGGCCTGGACGACCACGTCGACGCCGCCGCGCGCGGCGTTGGGTCCGCTCTCCCCGTAGGCGTTGATCGAGACGTAGACCAGTCCGGGATTGCGGCCCCTGACCGCCCGCGCCCCGAGCCCGAGCCGGTCCATGACGCCGACCCGCGACGACTCGATGAGCACGTCCGCCTCGTCGGCCAGCTCCAGTGCCCGCAGCCGTCCCTCCTGGCTTCGCAGGTCCAGCGCGATCGACTCCTTGTTCCGGTTGAAGGACTCGAACATGACCTGGTATCCGGTGGACTCGCGGCTGCCGAGCTGGCGCGAGGCGTCACCGGAGGGAGGCTCGATCTTCACGACCCTGGCGCCGAGGTCGCCGAGGACCATCGCGGCGAGGGGGCCCGCGACGATCTGGCTGAAGTCCAGGACCAGCAGGCCGTCCAGCGGCCCACGGTGTGCAGCCACGACCACTCCTTTTCGATATGAATGTCGATTCTTTGAGCACAAAGGGCCCAGAGAGGATGACCGGCAAAAAGACGTCGGAAGGTCAGCGAGCCAGCGGTACGGCGTAGACCAGGTTCGACTGGTCGTGCTGGAAATACCTGCGCCGACAGGCACGAACCACGGCCTGCTCCCGGGGGTCGACCTCCGCGAGCACCGCTCCCGCGCCGGCCGCGCGCAGATCGCCGACCGCCTTTTCGATAAGTATGTCGATAATCTCGCCGGAGAGCAACGCCGCGCCGCCGCCGAAACCGAGCCTCGCCAGCTGGTCCGGGCGTCCCGCGCCATCGGCGCCGTGCCGGATCGTGACCGTCGCGCCCGCATCGCCGCCGTGCGGCCGGTAGACGCGCTCGGACAGGGTCCTCACGCCTTCGGTCACCTCTCCCGGCACCGGCACGGGAACGCCCGCGCGCAACTCCGCCGCGGTCCGCCTCTCCACCACCTCGATCTCCCCGTCCCACGATGCCTCCGGGCCCGCGGCATGACCGCGGACCATGCGCAGCAGGGTCCAGGTCTCGGCGACGAGGCCGAACCCGAACCGGGCGGCGATCCGTCCCGCCGCGGGGTGCGCGCCGTCCGCCACGGCCCGGATGCCGGTGAGCCCGGTCCCGAACCGGTCGTCACCGGCCGCCTCGGCGCTCAGCCTCTCGATGAGCAGCGTGGCGACGCCCCGCGCTCGGTGTTCCGGGGCGACCACCAGGGAGACCTCGCCGACACCGAGATCATCGACGTCGGTGATGGCCAGGAGGGCGACGATCTCACCGGGGGCCGCGCGATCGCCGTCGCCGATCCCCCGGACCACCAGGTACCGGGCGGGCCCGTCCACGGGACCGGGTGGACCGTCCAGCCGGCCGAGCGCGGTGAACCCCGCCTCCGCGTCGTGCGCCGCGGCCCTGCGGGCGAACTCCCGCAGCGTCTCGCGCAGCCCGCCCACGACCTCGGGGAACCACTCGTACTCGATGAGGAGGTACGGCCCGGGCGGCGGTGTCATCCCCGGTCCTCCGCCGCGAGCATCCGCTCCACCTCGCGGCGGAAGATGTGGTTGGTGACCTCGTTGCGCCCGAGCGTCATCGGGGCGACGTCGGCGCTCTCCACGGCGGCCTGCGTGCCCCGCAGGATCGGGAAGTCCTCGGCGTGCAGCACCCGGAGCAGGATGTCCCAGTTCTTCTCCCAGAGCTCGGTCCACCGCGCGCCGTCCAGGCCGGTGGCCTCCGGGCGCGGCGGGATCACGCGCATCTCCATGAAGGACCGGCCCGGGTCCTTGGGGTGCGGCCGGAACGTGAGCAGCTCGAAGTGGTCGGGCTGCTTGAGCAGCGTGCTGTTCGGGCCCAGGTAGTGGGTCTCGATCAGGTACTTCTCCATCGGCCGGTCGGCCGGGTCCTCATCGATCCAGCGGTCGATGCTCTTGCGCGGCTTGATCCAGCGGCAGTGCCGTCCGAAGTCCTCGATGACCGACACGTTGGTGTGGATGTACTTGCCCGCGGTGTTCGGGTGGGCGTACTGGATGTGGTAGCCGTCCAGGAACGCGTCCTGCATCAGCTTCCAGTTCACCGGCTCCTCGAACGAACCCGACCGGAAGCAGACGTGCTCCTCGATCCCGTAGCCCGACAGGATCGCGTCCATCTCCGGGCCGAGCCAGGAGGAGACGTCGATCTCGCCCGCCACGTCGTCGACCACCCAGATGAAGCCGTGCCGCTCCTGGCAGGGCACCTCGGCCAGGGACAGCTCCGTCTTGTCGAGTTCCGGCCCGAAGGTGTCGGCGCGCGTGATGGAGCGCAGCGAGCCGTCGGTGTCGTAGGACCAGCGGTGGTACGGGCAGGAGAAGAGCCGGCACTTGCCCGACGGCTCGGACTCCAGCATCGCCCCGCGGTGGCGGCAGGCGTTGACGAACGCCTTGACCGACCCGTCGCGCTGGCGCACCACGATGAGCTTGTTGCGCGGCATCTGGAGGGTGACGAAGGCGCCGGGCGAGGCGAGTTCGCTGCTGTGCGCGACGATCGACGGCACACGGCCGAAGATCAGATCTCGTTCCCGCCGGGCGGTCTCGTGGTCGGTGTACTCCGAGGCGTGGATGGTGGCCAGGCTCTCATAGGAGTCGGTCGTGCCGTCCTTGAGATGCCTGATCACCCGTCTGATGCGGTCCTGGCGCCGCTCCGGCGCGTCCTCGGCGTACCGCGGCTGGATCGTCTCGGTCATGATGTCGGCCTTTCGGTGATGGCGTGTCGTCCGCGGTCAGAGCGTCGCCTCGGTGCCGAAGAGCACCGAGCCCGTCAGCTGCGCCTGGGGACCCGCGATGAACAGTGACAACCGGGCGTCCGGCACCTGGTTGACCGAGGTGCCCCGGATCTGCCGTACCGCCTCGACCGGCAGGCCCATGCCGTGCACGAAGCCGGCCGCCATGTTGCCGCCGGCGGTGTTGACGGGCAGCCCGCCCTTCGGTGCGGTCAGGTTGTCGAAGGTGAAGAACCCGGCGGCCTCGGCGAACGTCGTGAACCCGTGGTCGATGAGCGCCTGGACCGCCGGGCCCGCGGTGTTCTCATAGACCTGGACGACGTCGACGTCCCGGGGTCCGAAGCCGGTCCGCCGCCACAGCCGGCGGGCCGCCGGGATGAGGCCGGACGTGGCGTACGGGTCGGCGTTGCCGGCGTCCTCGCCGTATCCGCTCTGCTCCACGCCCAGGATGTAGGCGGGGGTCTGCCTGAGCCTCCGCGCCGTCTCGGCGGAGGTGACCAGCACGGCGAAGGCGCCGTCCGCCTCCCGCGAGCAGTCGTAGAGCCCCTGCGGGCTGGCGATCACACGGCCGGCCGCGTACTGCTCCTTGGAGAGGGTCCTGCCGAAGGCGAGCCCGTCGGGATTCGTCGATCCGTGGAAGTGGACGGCCCTGGTGAACTCCTCGATCGCCGACGCCGGGACGCCCTCGAAGTCGAGCATCCTCCGGGTGCGCAGCGAGCCGGACTGCACCGCCGAGACGATGCCCTGGGCCCGGTAGGTCGAGGTGAAGTGGTAGCGGACGAACTCCTGCCGTCCGGACTCCGCCTGTGCCAGCGCCCGGTAGACGATGACGTGCTCGGCGAAACCGGCGGCGATCGCCGCCGAGGCCGCCGCGATCGCCCCGGCGATCCCGCCGCCGCCTCCCGAGGAGACGATCGAGAATCTGAAGTCGCGGACGCCCAGCGAGGTCGCCAGGACCGGCCCCTCGTCATGGCCGTCGCCGTAGGTCGCGAAGCCGTCGACCTCGTGCGGGTCGAGCCCGGCGTCCGCGCACGCGGCGAGCACGGCTTGGAGGAGCATGCGCTTCTCCGCCTGGCCGGTGCCGCGCTTGAAGTAGCGGGTACCGCCGATGCCGGCCACGGCCGTGGCGCCGCGCAGTCCCGGCTTCATGCCCTCACCTCCGTGTCCGTCGTCCAGCGCAGGACCGGCCAGCCTCCGGTGAGGTCGCCCGCGGGCTGCACCCAGGCCGTCACCGGGGTCCCGACGCGCACGGGCCCGTCGCCCGTCACGATGCCCAGCAGGCGGCGTCCGCCCGCGTGCGGGAGTTCCACCAGCGCCGTCACATACGGCAGGGCGTCACGGAACTCCTGGGAAGCCGGAAAAGCGTGGAAGGTCTCGGTCCACGAGTAGACGACCCCGCGTGGCTCGACCGCGCGCCACGGCGGATCGAAGGCGTGGCAGGACGGGCAGATCCAGGACGGCGCCCAGATCCACAGGTCGCACCCGCCGCAGTGCTGCATGCGCAGCTCACCGGCCCGCAGCCCCTCCCAGAACGGGACCTCCACCGGCTCCTGCGGCCCGATCGGAAGGGCGACCGGGATCTCGGGGCGGGCGCTCACCTCCGTCCCTCTTCCGCGGCGCCGCCGAGCCATGCGTACTCACGCCGCACCTCGACCTTGGCGATCTTGCCGTGCGCCAGCCGGGGCAGCGGCTCACTCCGCACGATCACCCGCCGCGGCACCTTGAAGTCGGCGAGCTGCTCGCGGCAGACGGCCAGCACGTCCTCGGCCGTCACGTCCTCGCGCAGACGGACGATGGCGGCGGGCACCTCGCCGTACTTGTCGTCCGCGGCGGCGATGACGACCACCTCCTCGACCCCGTCGATCGCGCCGATCACCATCTCGATCTCGGCGGGTGAGATGTTGATGCCGCCGGAGATGATGATGTCCTTGATCCGGTCCACGAACTTCAGGCGGCCGTCCTCGGTGATGTATCCGGCGTCACCGCCGTGGATCCACCCGTCCTTCAGCACCCGCGCCGTCTGCTCGGCGTCGTTCCAGTAGCCGATCATGGCGGCGGGGCCGTGGGCGATGATGCTCCCCTGCTCGCCCGGCGCGCACTCGGTGCCGTCCTCGCGGATCACCTTGACCTGGCTGAAGATGCCGCCGTAGCCGCAGGTGTCGGGATGGGCGAAGGCGTCCTCCGCCGTGGTGGCCGTCGCGATGCCGCCGATCTCGCTCATCCCGTAGAGCTGCCGGATCGGCAGCCCCTTCTCCATCCACTTGGCGAGGAGTTCCACCGGGACCCGGGCTCCGCCGGTGATGGCGGTCCTCAGGTGCGGGAACCGGGCGGTCTCGAAGTCGGGCGTGCGCGCCATCTGCTCGTAGATGATCGGGCCGCCGAGCGAGATCTGGATCTCGTACTCCTGTAGGAGGCGGACCGCCTCCGCCGGGTCGAACTTGGGCTGGAAGACGAGCAGCCCGCCGAGTGTCACCGCGCGCATCAGGCCCCATACCGTTCCCGGCGCGAACGCGAACGGGATCGGCAGGAAGATCCGGACGCCGGGGCGCACCGTCTCCTCCATCAGCATCCACTCGAAGATGGCGCCGAGGATGCCGGCGTCGGTGTAGACGACGCCCTTGGGACGCCCGGTGGAGCCGCTGGTCAGCATGATGATCAGCGGCTCTGAGGGGTCGCGGTCGCGCCGGAAGTCGGCGTCGGGGCCCTGGCGCAGCCGGCGCAGGTCCGCCAGCGCGCCGAAGCCGACCCCGCCGGGCAGCCCCGCCACGGCGTCAGCGAACTCCTCGTCGCCCAGGATCAGCGCCGGTGTCATGTCCTCGACGACGCCCGCCAGCTCCCGCGCCCGGAAGCGGTTGTTGAGGGGCAGCAGGATCGCCCCCGCCTTGATCACCGCCAGTGCCGCGACCGCCCACTCCAGCGAGTTGCGCCCGATCACGCCGACCCGCTCACCGGGGGCGACGCCCGACTCGGCGAGCGTCTCGGCCACCCGGCTGGTCCAGTTCTCCAGCTCGCGGTACGTCAGCGAGGCGCCGCCCACCGCCAGAGCGGGATCCGCCGGACGCTGCCGCGCCCACCACCGCAGCGCGTGACTGACCGTCGCGCTCATCGACCACCATCCTTGCTTCTCGCCCGGCTTCCCCGTGCGTATTTCGACATAGTTATCGAAATTTGGCCTTCGTCACTGTAACCTCTACCACCTACCCTGGCAATGCCGGACCCCGGAGGCACCTCCCCTCCGGACCTTCCGCCAGACTTGGCACCCCATCCCCGACCCCCACTCCGCGCGGCGGTGCCATCGGTTCGCAATGCCCATGTCAGGAGCACTGGCGCATAGCGGGCCAGAGGCCGCCGTGACAGAGCGGATCGCAGGGGGACGGAGGGGCTGGAGAGGAATCCACCCCCGCCCCTTGGCGGTAACCATGTGACGGGGGTAACATCCGGAAAGTCGATATATATATCGACTCCGTCTTATCCGTCCGAGGCGCCTCGAGGCACTCCCCCATCCCCCTTCCGGATGAGACCGATCGAAAGGTTCACACGCATGACACCCAAGTCCCTGAGAGCGCACGCCTCCCTGCTGCTGGCCGCGGCTCTCGCGCTGACCGCCTGCGCGGAGACCGGCTCCGGCGGCGACCAGTCCGGCGGAACGGGGCTGCCGGCCACCGCGACCAAGGCCGAGTTCCAGCAGGCGCTGTCCGGCATGGACCCCGTCAACCTGAACGTCCAGACGCTGGGCAGCAAGGGCTCGGCCGACGACGCCAAGGACGAGGAGTACATGGCAGCCGTCACCGACTGGTCGGGCGGCAAGATCACCTTCACGGTGAACTACGCGCAGGCGGTCGCCACCGGGCCCGCGATCGACGAGGCCGTGGCCACCGGGCTGCTCGACATGGCGACGGTGATCCCGTCGTACAACCCCAAGCTCTACCCGACCTTCACCGAGCTCAACAACGTCTCGGGCGTGCTGAGCGACGACCCCGTGGCCAGCATGCTCCAGGCCCAGGCCTGGTGGCTGGCCGTACCGGCCTCGCTGCCCTCGTTCGGCGAGGAGTTCCAAAAGCAGGGGCTCGAAGTGCTGGTCGCCGGGTACGCCAGCGCCCCGCACTCGATCCAGTGCACGAAGCCGCGGCGCACCGCCGGCGACTTCAAGGGCGCCGTGGTGCGCAGCTCCGAGGCGAAGGTCAAGGCCCAGGTCGCCACCGTCGGCGCCGACGCCGCCAACATCTCCACCGCCGAGTCCTTCGAGGCGCTCCAGCGCGGCGTCGTGGACTGCGAGGTCACCTCGATGCGGGTCTCCGCCAAGTCCGGCACCCTGGAGGAGGCGCACTATGTGACGACCGCGCCGATCGGCTACAACGCCGCGACGCTCGTCATGAACAAGGACGTGTGGGGCAGGCTGCCGCTCGCCGCGAGGCAGCTGTTCCACGACAGGCTGGACGTCTACCTCAACGCCAACATCCGCTCCGGCTGGAAGGCCAACGGCGAGGCCCTCGACATCGTGCGGAAGGCCGGCGGCTCCATCGAGCCCGCCTCCGACGAGGTGATCACGAAGTTCACGGGAGTGAACGAGTCGCTGCTGGGCCAGGCAGACCCGGACGTCGCCAAGGCGGCGCGGGAGAAGGCCGGGGTCTGGTCGGCCAAGGCCAAGGAGCTGGGATTCCCCGCCACCGACTGGTCGGAGTTCGCCGCCTGGCTCGCCACGAACCCCGACCCCCAGCCGTTCGTCGACGCGATGACCCGCGAGATCCTCGCCGCGGACCGGCCGGCATGAGCGACGGGCGCGAAGCGGCGGCGGGCCGCACCGGCTCCCTCATCGCCACGGTGATCATCCTCGGGCTCACGGTCGTCGTGGTCATGAACGCGGTGATGCGCGAGTTCTTCGGGGCGCCGATCATCCAGGCGCTCCCGCTGGTGCAGTACTGGTTCATGCCCGCCATCGTCTTCCTGGGATACGTCCTGGCCCAGGCGAAGGACCGCCATCTGCACGTCGACCTGCTCTTCGCCCGGCTGCGCCCGGGCGGGCAGCGGATCGTCGGCCTCCTCGGCCGGCTGCTGTCGGGAGCCGGCTCCCTCCTGATCGCCTACCACTCCTGGCACTACGCCTGGGACGCGCGGCTCACGGGCAAGGGCGATCCGGTCAGCGATCTGGCGACCTGGCCGCTGACCTTCGCGGCGCCCGTCGCCATGGCGGTGCTCGGCGTGCTGTTCCTCCGCTCGGCGGCCGGGACGCTGCGGACGGGCGGAGCCGAGGGCTCCTCCCCCGGCACGGTGAAGGACGAGGCATGAGCGGAACCGTCAACGAAACGGCCCTCCCCGCGGGAGCCGGCACGGGCACCGGCGCCGGGGAGAGCGGACGCGGCGCCCGGCCGGGCATCGGCCCGGGGTCCGTCGTGCTCCTCCTGGTGGCGGCGGTGTCCGCCTACGGGATCTACGCGCCGCTGATCCCCGAGGCGAAGGCCGCCAGCGCGCTCGTGCTCATGCTCGCGCTGATCCTCGCCCGGGTCCCCATCGGGATCTCCATGCTCGTGCCGGGGCTGCTCGGGGTACACGCCATCCGCGGCGGCGGCGCGGCGGCCGGGCTCATGAGCGAGACGCCCTTCGGCGCGGCCGCCTCATGGTCGATGAGCGTGATCCCGCTGTTCATCTTCATGGGCACGCTCCTGTGGAAGTCGGGGATCACCGACGACCTCTTCCGCTCGGGCGAACTGTTCCTCGGCCGGCTGCCGGGCGGCCTGGCGGTGGCGACCAATGTCGCGGGCGCCGGGCTGTCGGCGGTCACCGGCACCACGATCGCGAGCACCTACACACTGGCCCGCAGCGCCCTCCCCGGGATGCTGCGCAACGGCTACTCGCCCCGGGTCGCGATCTCCAGCGTCATGGCCGCGGGCATGCCGGGCCAGCTCATCCCGCCGAGCGTCCTGCTGGTGGTGTACGCCGGCATCGCGGAAGTCTCCGTGGGCCCCCAGCTCATCGCCGGCATCGTGCCCGGCCTGATGTTCACCGTCGCCTTCTCCGCGCTCTTCATGGCCTACGCCAAGATCACGCGGGCGCGGGGCTCGGGCGAACCGGTTCCCGCCCCTGCCGGACTGTGGCGAGAGCGCCTCGGCTCCCTGGGCCGCGCGTGGCCGATCGTGCCGATCATGGCGGCCGTCATCGGCGGGATCTACGGCGGCTGGGTCACCGCGACCGAGGCCGCGGCGGTCGCCTCGCTCCTGTCGATCGCCCTCACCGTCTTCCGCAAGGGGAAGGGATCGCTGAAGATCATCGCCGATGCGGCGGCGGACGCGCTGATCTCCTCGGGAGCGATCTTCCTGCTCATCTTCGGCGCCAAGAGCATCGCCCTGATGATCACGGTCTCGCGGCTGGGCGCGCGGATGACCGAGTGGCTGACCGGGCTCGGGTTCGGCAGGGTCGGGCTGCTGATCCTGCTCCTGGTGGTCTTCCTGCTGCTCGGCATGTTCATGGACACGCTCGCCCTGATCCTGGTCACGGTGCCGCTGCTGACCCCCGTCCTCGTCCAGCTCGATGTCTCGCTGATCTGGTTCGGCGTGTTCATCACGATCGTCGGCGAGCTGGCGCTGCTCCATCCCCCGGTCGGCATCCTCGGGTACCTGCTGTATGACCTGTGCCGGGATCCGGAGGTCAACCTCGGCCGGCGCATCACCCTGACGGACGTCTTCATCGCCTCGGCCGTCGTGGTGCCCGTCGCGGTGCTGATCATCCTGCTCCTCATCTTCTTCCCCGCGCTGGGCACGATCGGCGCATGAACCCCACCCGACGAGAGAGACGACGATGAACGCCGAAGCCTGGACGCTCCTCCCCAGCCTGCCCAAGGTCGCGAGCCGCGACGCGGTCGCCGCCGAACGGGAGGGCTGGACGGGCGTCATGCTCGCCGACTCCCAGAACCTCGCCGCCGAACTGGTCGCCGAGATGGCCATGTGCGCGGCACGGACCTCCCGGGTCCGCATCTCCCCCGGTGTCACCAACTCCGTCACCCGCCACCCCGCGGTGCTCGCCGGGGCGATGGCCACGCTCCAGGCCGAGTCCTCGGGCCGGATCTCGGTCGACATCGGGCGCGGCGACTCCTCGCTCGCCCACCTGGGTTTCGCCCCGATGGGGGTGAAGCCCTTCCAGAGGTACGTCGCGGCACTGCGCGGCTACCTGCGCGGAGAGGAGGTGGACTTCGACCCCGGGTTCGTGCCGGCCGGGGTGCGCCCCCTGGACACGCTCGACCTCGGCGCCGCCCCCGGCACGAGCAGGCTCGGCTGGCTGAGGGCCGACCAGCCGGTGGTGCCGGTGAACGTCGCGGCGACGGGGCCGAAGATGATCGCGTTCGGCGCCGTCGCGGCGGACGGGGTGTCGCTGTCCGTCGGCGCCGATCCGGCGCGGATCGGCGCGGCGGTCGGCGCCGCGCGCGCCGCGCGGGAGGCCGCGGGGCTCGATCCGGAGAGCCTGGTCATCGGCGCGTACCTCAACGTCGCGGTCCACGACGACCTGGCGACCGCGGCGCGGATTACGTCGGGGAAGCTGGCGAGCTTCACCCGGTTCTCGGTCATGCACGGGTCCGTCACCGGATTCGCGACCGGCGCGGACCGCGAGGAACTGGAACGGTTCAACGGCACGTACGACATGACCGCCCATGGCAAGGCCGACGCGCGGCACACCGAGGGCCTGTCACTGGAGTTCATGAGCCGCAACGCCGTCATCGGCGGCTCGAAGGCCGTGCTCGAACGGCTCTGGGAGCTCCGCCGGCTGGGTGTGTCGCGGTTCATCCTGACCGAGGACTTCTCCCGGACGGGCGCCGTCGGCGAATCGCATCTGCGCCTGGTCGAGGAGGTCCTGCCCGAACTGCTGCGGTGGTCATGAGCCGCTCCGGCGGCCCGTCGACCCCGGGCCGCCGGACGGTGCCCCCTCGTCACTCGACAATGTACATATCATAATTTTCCTATAATTAGACGATTGTAGCTATATGTCGACTTTCCACTCCCGCCCCTCGGGGGCGAGGCGGCACGGGACCGGCCCGGCCCGCGGC
>JAFACJ010000867.1 GCA_023425615.1 Actinomycetes bacterium | reverse complement strand
GTGCTGATCCTTTTCGGTGACCGGGCCCTCTCGGGGAGTGGCCGGAGAGTGCCGAGCGGCGGGAAGGGGAGAGGGGACGGGGAGATGGGGAAGGGTCAGGACGCGCGGGACGGGCGGTCGCCCGCGCCCCACGCCTCGGACCAGGCGCCGACGAACCGGCGGCCGAGGGCGCCGAAGACCCAGAAGACGGCGACGCCGAGGACCGCCGCGGCGAAGACCGTCGCCAGCATCTCGGCCGACTGGAGCCTGCCGCTGTAGCGCGACAGGAGCAGGCCGAGCCCGATCGCCCCGCGGCCGAAGAAGAAGTCGCCGACGACCGCGCCGACGATCGACAGGCCCGCCGCGGTCTGGAGGCCGACGAACACCTGCGGCAGCGCCGCCGGTATCTGGAGCTTCAGCAGCCGTGTGAACGGCTTGGCGCGGGCGAGGGTGAGCAGGTCGTGCAGGCCGCGGTCGGTGCCGAGCAGTCCCTGGAGCGGGTTGATGACCAGCGGGAAGATCGAGATGATCACGCAGACGACGACCCGGGCGGTGAGCTCGTACCCGAACCAGAACCCGATGACCGGCACGATGGCCAGGATCGGGATCGTCTGGAGGAAGACCACCCACGGGTACAGCGACCGCTCGATCCAGCGCGCCTGCGCCATGAGGACCGCCAGCGCCGATCCGATGACGAACGCGATGGCCAGGCCGATCAGCGCCGCCTTGAGCGTCTCCCAGCCCGCGAGGAGGATGTCCTCCCGTACCCGCTCGTCGAGGAACCCCTCGGAGATGACCTCGTGCGGAGGCGGGAGGAGGAACCTGCGGTCCTCGGCGAGGATCTCGTAGCTGACCAGGTACCAGGCCCCGATGACGAGCGCGAACACCGCGAGCGGGGGGAGGACGCGGCCCAGGGCCGTGGCAAGGCGCTTGGTCATGACGCCTCCTCCAGGGCGCGTGCCACCTTCCCGGCGAGGTCGGCGAACTCCGCGGTGTAGCGCAGCTCCGCCGGCCGGGGGAAGGCGAACGGAACGGTGAACTCGGCGGTGATCCGGCCGGGTCGCGCCGACATCACCACGACCCTGTCGGACAGGAACACCGACTCCTCCACGGAGTGGGTGATGAACAGCCCGCCGAAGCGGCGTTCCACGAACAGCTCCATGAGCTGGAGGTTGAGCCGGGTCCGCGTGATCTCGTCCAGCGCGCCGAACGGCTCGTCGAACAGGAACAGCTCGGGTTCCATGACCAGCGCCCGCGCGAGGCTCGTCCGCATCTTCATGCCGCCGGACAGCTGCCGGGGCAGGTGGTCGGCGAAGTCGGCGAGGCCCACCGACTCCAGCGCCGCCTGCGCGCGCATCCTCACGTTGCCGCGGTTCGCCCCGGACAGCTCGCCGAGCAGCTCGACGTTGCGCCGCACCGTCCGCCACGGCATCAGCGTGGCGTCCTGGAACACGTAGGCCACGTCCTTCGTCGCCGTCTCCACCGTGCCGGAGGACGCCTCGTCGAGGCCGGAGGCCAGGCGCAGGAGCGTGGACTTGCCGCACCCCGACGGGCCGATGACCGAGACGAACTCGCCGCGTCCGACCGTCAGCGTCACGGGATCGAGTGCCTGCACGGACCCGAAGCGGCGGGTCACGTCGGTGAACGAGAGCAGCGGACCCGGCTCTTTCACGTCAGGCCGTCCTTCCCGGTGATCTCGGAGGCGGCGATCCCGCCGAGGCGGGCGTTGAGCCGTCCCCGGTTGGCCACGGCCACCGCGACGAGTACCTCGTCGGGGTGCGGCGCGTCGGCCGGGTAAAGGGTGACGGCGTCGTAGTGGTCACGGACGTAGAGGGCGTCCTTGTGGGCGAGCGGCAGCGTCAGCGGGGTTCCCGCCGCGCCCACGCAGGTCGCCGAGGACACCCACGCCGCTCCCCCGCCGACGGCGTCGCGCAGGGCGTTGCCGAAGGGGGTGGTCACGAACGACACGACGTGCTCCTGCGACCCGTTCGTACCCGCGATGCCGCCTTTGCCGTAGCTGAGGGCGGGCTCGCCGAGGATCTCGACGGCCATGTCGCCGAGGATCCTGCCGAGGGCGGGGCTGGCGTCCACGGCCGGTGACAGGTCCTCGTGGTACGCGCCCGCGAACGGGTTCGTGAGGACCGCGCCCACGACGACCTTGCGCAGCGGCTGCTCCGCGACGATCCCCTCACAGCTCAGGTCTTCGGTGACCTGGGTGAGGAACCTGCGGATCGGGAAGGGGAAGCCGCTCATCACGAGACCGCTCTCGCCGCCGCGGCCGCGGGCGGGTAGACGGCGTCGAACAGCCCGGTCTCCAGCGACTCCAGGTACGCCACGACGTCGTCGGTGTCGGTGACGTCGCAGTACTTCATGTGGACGTCCATGAGCGCCACCTTGTGCGAGAGCTGCGAGCGGTCGAACGCCGCCTCGTGCGGGATCGTCACCTTCAGGTCGTAGGAGACCGCGTCCACTGCCGTCGCCCTCACGCATCCGCTGGTGGTCGAGCCCATGAGGATCAGGGAGTCGGCCTTCAGGTTCGTCAGATGGCTCATCAGCGGGGTGCCGAAGAACGCCGACGGCTTGCGCTTCTCGATGAAGATGTCGCCTTCCTCCGGCGCCACCTCGTCCACGATGTCGTTGCCGCGGTGGCCGATGACGTCCACGACGTCGCTCGACCGGTGGCTCTTGTCGTTCCAGACGCCGAGGTCGAAACCGTCGGGGCGGCGCGGGTTCGTGGTGTAGACGACCGGGAGGCGCTTGCGGCGGGCGACCTCCAGGATCCGGACGATCGCCGGGATCGAGCGCGTCCAGGACTCCGGGCCGCACGCGTAGCGCCAGCGCTTGATCGAGTCGAGGATCGGCTCGGCGGTGTCCCCCGCGAAGTTGTAGTTCACGTCGATCACGACGATGGCGGGGCGGGCTCCGAATCCGGCGCGGCGGCCCCATCCGGCGGCCTCGAAGACCGCCCGGTCGGTGTCGTCGAGGACGTCGTCCCAGGGCGCGGCACCGCGCTCGTAGAGGGCTGCCATCTCACTCCCCCTTCATGGCGGTGTACTTGTAGGTCTCCTTGGCGAAGCCGGGCCGGACGAAGTCGGTGCCCAGCCAGCGGCCGCTCGGCGCGACACGGGTCGGCTCGGTGACGGCGAACGCCTGCTTCCGGCCCATCGGCGTGCGGGCCAGGTACTTGCCGCGCGGCTCGCCGACGGGGCGCATGCCGGGCGAGTCGTCCGCCCACTCGGCGGTGACCCTGCCGCCCAGGATCGTCTTGACGGGCCAGCCGGTGAAGGTGTGGCCCTCCATGATCGACCAGCCGGAGCGGGTGTTCAGGTGCTCCTTGCCGACGGTCACCTCACGGCCCGCGTCGACGATGGTGATGTCGGCGTCGAAGCCCGGCAGCAGCGAGCCCTTGCGGCCCCACAGTCCCGCGGTCTTGGCGGGGTTCTCGCAGACGACCTGGACCATGCGCTCGATCGAGATGCGGCCCTTGGCGACGCCCTCCGACAGCAGGACCGGCAGCAGCATCTCCACCCGGGAGAAGCCGGTGCGGCAGTCCCAGATGTTGG
>JAFACJ010000864.1 GCA_023425615.1 Actinomycetes bacterium | reverse complement strand
CTGCACGGGCACGAGCCCTCCGACGAGGAGTGCCTGACCAGGCTGGTCGCCCAGGCGGGACGGGCGCTGGGCGTGGCGACGCGGGCCGACCTCGCCGACTACCACCGGCTGCGCGCCGTCCAGGTGGACCAGGTGATCGAGGGCACCGGTCTGGTGCCGGTGCGGGTGGCGGGCTGGGGCCGTCCGGCCTGGGCCGACCCGGAGGCGCTGGCGGCTCCGCCGCGCGGCAGGCACCGCACCACCCTGCTGTCGCCGTTCGACTCGCTGGTGTGGGACAGGCGGCGCACCGAGCGGATCTTCGGCTTCACCCACCGGCTGGAGGCCTATGTGCCCAAGGACAGGCGGGTCCACGGCTACTTCGCGATGCCCCTGCTGGCGGGCGGCAGGCTGGTCGGCAGGGTGGACCCCGCCAGGGAGGGCACGACCCTGGTGGCGCGGCAGGTCTCGCTGGACGGGCCCGCGCAGGTGGAGTCCGCGGCGCGGGCGCTGAAGGAGGCGGCGGCCTGGGTGGGCTGCGACGCGGTCAGGGTCGAGCGGGTCCTGCCCGAAGCGCTGGCTCCGGAGCTGCATTCCTTGTCATAGGGGGACGAAAAGCGCTCTGGGCAACTGCCTCACTCGTGAGTAACATCGGCCGGGCCGCATGGTTACCCTACGGTTCGGTAACCACTCGGCGGCGGTCGCGCACACCACCCCATGGCGTTGGAAGGACCTTTGATGAGCTCGTGGCTCCGAGACTGGTTGGACAAGCCGAACCCGGAACGGGGAGTGCATCTGGCCCGGGAGGACGGCGGCTGGGACTACCGGGGCTACGACCAGATCGCCTCGTCGGCGAAGAAGGTCGCGACCGCGCTGGCCGAGGAGGGCGTGGAGCCGGGCGACGTCGTCTGCGCGATCATCCCCACCGACCACGACCTGATCTCGACGTACTTCGGCGTCTGGGTGTCGGGCGCGGTGATCTGCCTGATCACGCCGCCGCTGTTCCAGACCGGCGAGGAGTACGTCGAGCACGTGGCGGCGATCCTGCGCCAGGCACGGCCCAAGCTGACGATCGCCAGCACCGATCTGAGGGACCTCACCGCCCAGTGCATGGAACGTGCCGGGCTCGAAGGCGAGCCGTGGGTGCCGCGCGAGGGCGCGGCCGAGGCCGCGGTCCGGCCCGCCTCGGAACTGGCGCTGCTGCAGTTCACCTCCGGCTCCAGCGGCGAGCCGCGCGGTGTGCGGGTCACCTGGGAGAACCTGGAGGCCAACAGCGACCTCATCATCCGCGCGACCGGCTACCAGGAGGGCGACGAGGTCAACTCCTGGCTGCCGCTCTACCACGACATGGGCCTGATCGGCGCGTTCCTCACCCCGGTCACCCGGCAGGCGACGCTGCACCTCATGCGGCCCGACCAGTGGATCCGCGACCCGGGACGCTGGCTGGCGCGCTTCGCCACGGCGCATCTCGCCGCCTGCCCGCCGTTCGCGTTCTCCTACATGGCGCGGCGGCTGAAGCGCGAGCAGGTCCAGGGCCTGGACCTCTCGGGCTGGCGCAGCGTGATCGTGGGCGCCGAGCCGGTCGACCCGTCGGGCCTTGAGGCCTTCGCCCAGCTCCTGGAAGGCACCGGCTTCCGGCGCACGGTCTTCCGGCCCGCCTACGGCATGGCCGAGACGACCCTGTGCGTGTCGATGTTCGACGGCGCCGACTCGCCGCTGACCATCCGCATCGAGACGGACTCGCTGAGCTTCGGCGAGCCGGTCCGCATCGCCGAGGAGCGGCTGCTGGGCCCGGAGTCGCTGGGCGACACGTCGGGCTGGATGGTCGGCTGCGGCGCGCCCGACGCGGCGCTGCCCGTCCGCGTCTGCGACGAGGACGGCAAGGAACTGCCCGAAGGCCATCTGGGCGAGGTGGTGGCGGGCGGCGCCTCGGCGTGCGACGGCTACTACGCCGGAGCCGAGGGCAAGTCCACCCGCTTCATCGACGGCGAGGTCTGGACGGGAGACGCCGGCTTCCTGTACCGGGGCCAGCTCTTCGTCCTGGGCCGGATGGGCGACAGCCTCAAGGTCCGCGGACGCTCGGTGTACGTCGAGGACCTGGAGGCGAAGCTGTCGGAGGTGACCGGGCTGCACAAGGGCCGGCTCACCGTGGTGGCGGTCCCCGGTGTCGGCAGCCGCGGCGTCGCGCTGTTCGTCGAGGCGGACGAGGGCGAGTGGACCGCCGAGGCGCGGCGCTTCCTGGCCCGGCGGCTCGACGACGCGGAGCTGACGATCGTCACGGGGCCGCGCGGCCTGATCGAGCGGACCTCCTCGGGCAAGCCGCGCCGCCGCTACATGTACGAGCGGCTGCAGGCGGGGACGCTGGAGAACATCCAGGTGCTGGCCTGAGCGCGGGGGAGCGGCGTGCGATGACCGGGTGGGAGACCACCCGGTCATTTTTCTCCTCCACGGCCCGGGTACGGTCTTGACCCGCGCCTCCCGTAAGTATTGACTTACCCAGGGACGCCCGGTTCGTAGGAGGAGAAGCGATGGTCATGCTCGCACCCGCGCCTGAGGGAAGCGACCTCGAGCCGGTGCCGGGAGACCCGGGCCTGCCCTACCTGGGATACATCCTCCAGTCGCTGCGGGACCCGGTCGGCTTCGCCGCGCAGCGCCGCCGCAAGTACGGCGCCGTCTCCTGGAGCAACTTCCTGGGCCGGCGCATGGTCGGCCTCCAGGGCCCCGAGGCGGCCCAGATCGTGCTCACCAACCGCGACAAGGCGTTCGCCAACGGTCCCGCCTGGGGCTTCTTCATCGGAGTTCCTAAGGCGTGGAGTCCTCCGCCTCCAAGTGAAGGCGGAAACACGGCACCATGTCACTCGGAAAGGCATACGCTCGGTCGCACATGGTGGCGAAGTCGAGCTGCCGGATCTACCGCCGGGCTGGCGGGATGTGAAGCCTGTGGAGGCCGTGTAAGACCCTGGCTCGGGTCCGTCCCGGGGGCTACTGCCGGTGAAGCAGGAAGGTCTGGTCCGTGAGGGCTGGAGTCTCTCGGTTTCGGCCGGGGGAGGAAGCCAAGCAGCAGGCCTTCACCCGGAGCTGCCTGGTGGCCTACTCGGGCCAGCAGGCAGCCGGCTGGGTCTACGCCGCGCTGGGCAAGGACCGGCTGGAGTTCGCCGACCTGGACCGGCTGACCTCCCTCGACCTGGTGATGAAGGAGTCGCTGCGCCTGTGCGCGCCGGTCCCGGCGCTGCCCCGGGTGGCGGTGAAGGACACCGAGGTGCTGGGCCACCACATCCCCGCGGGGACGATGGTCAGCCTCACCACCTTCACCGGCCACTACATCGAGGAGTACTGGCCGGAACCCGAGCGCTTCTCCCCCGAGCGCAGGGTGGACAAGGTCCACCAGTACGCCTGGCACCCGTTCGGCGGCGGCGTGCGCAAGTGCATCGGGCTGCACTTCGCCGGCATGCAGGTCAAGTCGATCCTGCACCAGGTCCTGCTGAACCACTCCTGGACCGTGCCCGAGGACTACACCTGGCCGCTGGACATGACCACCCTGCCCGTCCCCAAGGACGGCCTCCCCGTCACCCTGGAGCGTGTGAAGTGAAAGTCGCCATCACCGGGGCCGCGCGCGGCATCGGCTTCGCCACCGCCAAGGCGCTGAAGGCCAAGGGCATCGACGTCGTCATCGGGGACATCGACGAGGAGGCGGTCCGCGCCGCCGCCGCCGAACTCGGCGTGCAGGGCGAGCCGCTGGACGTCACCGACCGCGCGTCCTTCGAGCGCTTCCTCGCCGCGGCGGGCGACTACGACGTGCTCGTCAACAACGCCGGCATCATGCCCATCGGGCCGGTGCTGGATGAGACAGACGCCGACGCCAGGCGCTGCATCGACATCAACCTGCACGGCGTCATGCTCGGCACCAAGCTGGCGCTCGCCAGGTTCATCCCGGCGCGCAGGGGCCACGTCATCAACGTCGCCTCGGTGGCCGGGGTCCTGCCGACGCCCGGCCTCGCCCTCTACAACGCCAGCAAGGCGGCGGTCGTCATCTTCACCGAGGCGACCCGCCAGGAGGTCAAGCGGCACGGCGTCCACGTCGGCGTCGTCATGCCGTCCTTCACCAACACCGAGCTCATCGCCGGCACCCGCAGCCCCAAGGGCCAGCGCAACTGCGAGCCGGAGGAGATCGCCGCGGCGGTCCTCTCCGTCATCGGCAAGCCCCGTCCGCAGACCATCGTCCCGGCCAGTCTGACGCCGCAGATCAGGCTGATGGGACTGGTCCCCCAGGCGGTCAAGGACCTGATGAGCCGCCGTCTCGGACTGGACAGCATCTTCCTGGAGTTCGACCACAGCGCCCGTAAGTCCTACGATGAACGCATCCGTTCGTGAAGTAGCACGTTCGGCGGTCCGCGTCGCAATTGCGGCATGGGCGACCTACACTCTTCCAGGTGACTGATGAGCAGCCGGTCTTTGTGGACGGCACCGGCAAACGCCGTAGGCTCTTCCGGATCGCGGGGGTTTTCTCGGGGGTGGTGATCGCGGGTTACGCGGTCGCGCTCGGGGTGAGCTTGGGTACGGGGGCTGACGTGCCGCTTACCACTTGGGTGGTGCCGGAGAAGGACGAGGCGCCGGACGACGAGAAGCGAGTCCGGCGCAAGAGCGTCGTGCCCTCCGCCATCCGGAGGCCGTCCGGCCCCGTGTACATCCCTCCCGTGGTGCCGCCTTCGAACACCACGCCGGCCTTTCCCGAACCCACCGGCAAGCCGACCCCGAAACCGACTCCGAAACCAACGGAGACGGACGTGGACACTGACGAACCGGGTACTGTCACCAAGAATCCGACGCCCACCACGAAACCGACAAGCCCGCCCGTGTCGCCGGCTCCCACACCCGCCCCCACGGTGACAGCCGAGCCGACCGCCGGACCGAGCGAGGAAGGCCAGCCGACCGAGCCGCCCGGCCAGGAGAAGAAGACCGTCGAGGAATGAAACAACGCGACCCCCGCGCGCACTGGTTCCTGCTCGCGTTCGGGTGCTTCCTGCTCACCTGCATCCTGCTGATGAACGGCTATGTCAGCGGCGCCGTGGGAACGATCCCCCAGATGCCCGCCGACTCCTCCGGTGAGGCGCCCAAGGAGGTGCTGGAGGGCGGCCCGGTGGTGAACACCCAGGGCGAGGAGCACCGCTCCCTGAGCATGCCGCGCAAGAAGGTCGCGCTGACCTTCGACGACGGACCCGACCCCAAGTGGACGCCGGGGATCCTCGACGTCCTGAAGAAGCACGACGCCAAGGGCACCTTCTTCATGATGGGCGGCAACGTGGCAGCCCACCCCGACCTCGTGCGGCGGGTGTTCGCCGAGGGCCACGAGATCGGCAACCACACCTACACCCACGCCGACCTCGCCGACGCGCCCGAGTGGCGGATCAGGCTGGAGCTCAACCTCACCCAGCGCGCCCTGTCGGGCGTCGCCGGGATCAAGACGAGGCTGATGCGCCTGCCCTACTCCGGCAGCCCCAAGGGCACGAGCGCCGCGCAGTGGAAGGCGAGCCAGATCGTGGGCGACGCGGGATACCTCGTCGTCTTCACCGACGGGGACACCAAGGACTGGCAGCATCCCGACGTCGAGGACATGGTCGAGTCCGCCGCCGACATCACCACGGGCGGCAACGGCGCGATCATCATGCTGCACGACGCGGGCGGCGACAGGTCGGACACCGTCAAGGCGGTCGACCGGATCATCTCCACGCTCAAGCCGCAGGGCTATGAGTTCACCACGATCGCCGACGCGCTGAAGCTGCCCAAGGCCGAGGTGCCGGCCTCCGACGGCGAGCAGCGGATCGGCCAGACGCTGGTGTTCACCCAGAACCTCGCGCACTGGCTGGTCGGCGCCCTCGCCGTGCTGTTCGGCGTGGCGGGCGTGGCCTGCGTGCTGCGGCTGCTGGTCCTCATCGGCTTCGCGCACGCGCATGTGCGCAAGATCAAGAAGAGGACCGGGGACCGGGAGCCGATCAGCCCCTCCCTCACGGTGGTCATCCCCGCCTACAACGAGGAGGTGGGGATCGGTGCCACCCTCCGCTCGCTCGTCGACAACGACTATCCGGGCGAGCTGGAGATCATCGTGGTGGACGACGGCTCCACCGACGGCACCGCCGAGATCGTCCGCGGTATGGCGGGCACCGGGATCCGGCTCATCGTGAAGGAGAACGGCGGGAAGCCGTCGGCGCTCAACACCGGTGTCGCCGCCGCGCGCGGCGAGATCATCGTCATGATGGACGGCGACACCGTCTTCCAGCGCGACACCCTGCGCAACCTCGTCCAGCCGTTCGCCGACTCGAAGGTCGGCGCGGTCAGCGGCAACGCCAAGGTCGCCAACCGCAACGGCATCTGGGGCCGCTGGCAGCACATCGAGTACGTGATCGGGTTCAACCTCGACCGGCGCATGTTCGACCTGCTGCAGTGCATGCCCACCATCCCCGGGGCGATCGGCGCGTTCCGCAAGGAGGTGCTGGAGGCGGTCGGCGGGCTCAGCGACGACACCCTCGCCGAGGACACCGACCTCACCATGGCGATCAGCCGCTCCGGCTGGCGCGTGGTCTACGAGGAGACGGCCATCGCCTGGACCGAGGCGCCCTCCTCGCTCCACCAGCTGTGGAAGCAGCGCTACCGCTGGTGCTACGGCACCATCCAGGCGATGTGGAAGCACCGCTCGTCGCTGCGCGAGCCCTTCGGCCGCCGCTGCCTGAGCTATCTGGTGGGCTTCCAGGTGCTCCTGCCGCTCATCGCGCCCGCCGTCGACATCTACACCCTCTACGGCCTGTTCTTCGGCGACCCGCTCAAGTCGCTGGCGATCTGGGTGGTGTTCATCGGGCTCCAGGCGGTGGCGGGCGCCTACGCGCTGCACCTCGACCACGAGCGGGTGCACCCCCTGTGGGCGCTGCCGCTCCAGCAGTTCGTCTACCGGCAGCTCATGTACCTGGTCGTCATCCAGTCGCTGGTCACCGCGGTCATGGGCAACCGCCTGGCATGGCAGACCATCCGCCGCACCGGCACCTTCAACGACCCCTCCTCGGCAGCCGGCCGCCACCTGGCGGCCGAGAACCGCGAGGACACGGACCCCGCGGAGGAGAAGGAGGACAAGGCCGCGACCCCCGCCTGAACGGCGGCGGCCCGGGGGCGACCCCCGGGCCCCGGGGCGTCAGTGGTGCTCCTGCACTCCGGACATGAGCGCGAACTGGGCCTTCCAGGGGTCGTGCACGACCACCAGGCGGCCCGCCGGGCTGTCGATGAACGGGCTGACCTTGCCGCCGCCCAACTCCTCCACCCGCGCCGCGGCCTCCTCGACGTCGTCCACGGCGAAGTAGACGGTCCACTGCGGTGGCACCTCGGCGGGGACGTCGATCGGCATGGGCAGCATGCCCGCGATGTTCTTTTCGTCGATCCGCCACTGGGTGTAGTAGGCGTCGCCGCCCACGCTCCAGCCGAACACCGCCGGGTAGAACTCCTGGGCTGCCGCGGGATCGCGGGTGGTCAGCTCGTTCCAGGTGAAGGCGCCGGGCTCGTTGACCAGTTCGCAGCCCTGGTGCTCCCCGGCCTGCCACAGCAGGAGGAAGGCGTTCTCCCGGTCGCGCAGCCCGGCCATCCGCCCGGCGCGCATGACCTGCGTCGGGGGGAGCGCCACCCGGCCCCCCGCCTCGCCCACCCGCTGCAGGACCGGTCCGAGATCGTCGACCGCGACATAGCAGTGCCAGCCGGCCGGCAGGTCCTCGTGGAAGACCGGCCCGATCCCGGCCACCTTCTTGCCGCGCAGATGGAACAGCCCGTACCCGTGGGCCTCGGGTTCGGCCTCGAAACCCGCACGCCAGCCGAACAGCGCGCTGTAGAACCCGGCGGCGGCCTGGGTGTCCGGCGTGGACAGGTCGACCCAGCAGGGCACGCCCGGCGCGTAGCTTCGTCGTTCGGACATGCCTTCATCCTCACCGGACGCCATCCCGGCGAATCAGGGCTTGTGTCAGGTTTTACGGGTTTTTACTGGTCGGTGTCACCGGCCGGGCCCCAGCCGCTTGCGGGCCTGGCTCCGTACCCGGCGGCGCTGGGACGGGTCGAGCAGGAGATAGGCGGCGACCGGTACCGCGATCACCCCGAGGATGATCAGCGTGGCCAGGAAGTTCGGCAGGATCAGCCACAGGAGCACGGCTGCGGCCCCGCCGGCGAGGACGACCTTGGTGCGCGGGGACATGGGTCCACCTTTCGTCGAGAACCGTCCTGGAAACGGACACGCCGCGCCGGCGGTTCCCCCTCCCGCCGGCTCAGGGCGCCAGGATCCCCAGGACCTCGTCGTGGAGCAGGCCGTTGGTGCACACGACGCTGCCGCCGTCGGGGACGGCACGGCCGTCCAGCGCGGTGAAGCGCCCGCCGGCCTCCTCGACGATCACCTGCAGGGCGGCCAGGTCCCACAGGCCGACCTCGGGCTCGGCCGAGACGTCCACCAGGCCCTCGGCGACCATCATGTGCGACCAGAAGTCGCCGAACGCCCGGGTGCGCCAGCAGGCGCGGGTGAGGTCGAGGAAGCGCTCCAGGCCGCCGCGCTCCTCCCAGCCGCTGAGGCTGGAGTAGGAGAAGGACGCGTCGGCGAGGCCGCCGACCCCGGAGACCTTGATCGGCGCGGCGTCGTCAGGGCCGCGTCCGGCCCAGGCCCCGGTGCCGCGCGCAGCCCACCAGCGCCTGCCCAGGGCCGGGGCGGAGACCACGCCGACGACGACACGGTCGCCCTCCATGAGCGCGATCAAGGTGGCCCAGGCGGGCACGCCGCGGACGAAGTTCTTGGTGGCGTCGATCGGGTCGATCACCCAGCGGCGCGCGCCGGAGCCGCTGTGGCCGTACTCCTCGCCGAGCACCGCGTCGCCGTGCCGCTCCCGCGCCAGGAGGTCGCGCAGCCGCTCCTCCACCGCGCGGTCGGCGTCGCTCACCGGGGTGAGGTCGGGCTTGGTCTCCACCCGCAGGTCCAGGGCGCCGAAGCGCCGCTCGGTCACCTCGTCGGCCGCGTCCGCCAGGACGTGGGCGAGGCGCAGATCATCGAGGTATCCATCGGCCACGACGTGCCAATCTACTGCATCGGGTACGTCACCGCGCGCGGCGCCGAGCGCCCGGCGGCACGGGGAATCGGCGTCATACGGGACGCGGAGGGCGCCGGGATGGGAGGATGAGGGGATGCCCTACGTGCTGCCGGACTGGGTGGCGGAGCTGACGGATCCGCGCCGTGCCGAGACGATGGAGGAGCTGGCCGACCGGCTCGTTCCGCTCGCCGAGCAGGCGATAGACGTGTCCAAACGGCTCCAGGAGCAGCTCGCCCTGATGAACGCGCCGTTCGAGACCGAGGCGCTGCACGCCCTGGTCGACACCCTGCACACCCGGGCGGCCCAGGCGTTCGCCGAGGTGGACGCCGAGATCAAGAGCACGGTCAGGGACCGGCTCGAGCGCATCATGGCGCACGCGGGCGGACGGCCACGGGTACGGGAGCTGCTGGTCGCCGAACTGCTGCCCGTGCTGGAGGCGCAGCAGCGCCTGCTCGGCGAGCGCGTCGGCGCGCGGACGGCGGGGGCGGTGCAGAGCGCGGCGCACACCCTGCTCGACCGCACGGGTGAGCTGTCGGAGGCGGTCACCGAGCTGGTCCAGCAGGTGCTGCCCGCCGCCCAGGAGGGGCTGGCGCTGGCCGGGCGGATCTCCCAGCTCGCGGGCCGGGTGCGCAAGGCGGGGCGCGGACCGGTCTCCCCGGCGCTGGCGCTGGAGGCGGGTGAGCTGGCGGGCGTCTGCGAGGAGGCGCTGGCCCGGCTGGAACTGGAGTGGTCGGTGACCGGGGCGCGTGCCTCGGCGGTGCGGGCCGCGCTGCGCGGGGTGGAGGAGAGCGCGTTCAGCGAGGTCACCCAGGCGATCGCCGAGTGCGTGGCCGAGCTGGCGCCCGAGCATGTGCGGGTGCTGGGCGAGACCGAGCAACGGGCGCTGGAGTTGATCGCAGAGCGGTAACCGCCCTTCCGAAAAAGCGGACGATACCTGAAAATATGAACTCTTCCGACAAAAGGGATTGTTCATGTCCGCCGAGTTCGAGGTCCACCACTTCGCCTATGGACCCCTCACCCCGGCGCTCGCCTACGGCATGTCGGTGCTGGGTTCGCTGCTGGGACTGCGGTGCACCGCGCGCGCCGCGACGGCGTCCGAGCCGAGGGAGCGCTGCTGGTGGCTGGCCG
The DNA here is from genome assembly GCA_023425615.1 of Actinomycetes bacterium. GTDB lineage: Bacteria > Actinomycetota > Actinomycetes > Streptosporangiales > Streptosporangiaceae > Actinocorallia. The sequence goes on along the minus strand of JAFACJ010000864.1, from coordinate 8,285 downwards.
GCGGGTCCGTCGCGCTCGGCGGGACCGCGATCTGGGTCATGCATTTCGTGGGCATGCTCGGCTTCGGCGTCTCGGGTGCGTCCATCGCCTACGAGGTGCCGCTCACCCTCCTCAGCGCCCTGCTGGCGGTGGTCTTCGTCGGCGCCGGCCTGTTCCTCGTCGGCTTCGGCCTGCCGGTGCCGCTGGGCGGCCTCCTGGCCGGCACCGGAGTGGCGATCATGCACTACACCGGCATGGCGGCGATGAGCCTCGGCGTGGAACTGGCCTACGACCCGTGGCGGGTCGCGCTGTCCGTCCTCATCGCGATCATCGCGGCGACCGGCGCCCTGGCCGCCGCCGTCCGCCTCCGCGGCTGGCTGTCCACCCTGGGCGCCTCCCTGGTGATGGGCCTGGCCGTCAGCGGCATGCACTACACCGGCATGCTCGCCCTGTCCGTCCGCGGCCCCTCCCCCTCCCCGGTGGAGGGCGCCGACCCCGTCCACCTGCTCCTCCCCCTGGTGGTCACCGTCAGCCTGGTGACCGCCGTCCTGTGCGTCTTCGTCGCAGGCTCCCCCAGCGCCCGCGAACGAACAAGGGAAGAGGAGTTCCTGGCCGGCCTCGAACGCGAAATGGGCACCGGCTACTGACCCACCCCCCGACCGCCCGCCGCGTGGAGCGGATGGTCCGACGGCCGCGAAGCGGCGGTCGGTCACTGGTCGGCTGTCTCGTCGCGGTTGGTGAGGAGGCGGCGGAAGGAGTCGAGGCGCTGGGGGGCGGCGTGGCCTTCGGCGACCCAGGTGTCGAGGGCGCAGGAGCCGTCCAGGTGGGTGCAGTGGGGTGGGCAGGCGGTGGCGCCCTCGGCCAGGTCGGGGAAGCCGAGGATGAGGTCCTCGGCGGGGATGTGCGCCAGGCCGAAGCTGCGGACCCCGGGGGTGTCGATGATCCAGCCGCCGTCGGGGAGTTCCAGGGCCAGCGCGGAGGAGGAGGTGTGGCGGCCCCGGCCGGTCACCGCGTTGACATGGCCGACCGCACGGTCGGCCTCGGGGACCAGGGCGTTGACGAGGGTGGACTTGCCGACACCCGAATGGCCGACCAGGACGCTCATCCTGTCCTTCAGCAGGGCGCACAGCGCCACCGGGTCCTGACCGCGCCGGGTGACCACCGCTGGCACGCCCAGCGGCCCGTAGATCTCCAGCAGCCCGGCGGGATCGGCGAGATCGGCCTTGGTCAGGCAGAGCAGCGCGTCCATCCCGGCGTCACGGGCGGCGACGAGACAGCGGTCGATCATGCCGGTGCGCGGTTCGGGATCGGCGAGCGCGGTGACGATGACCAGCTGATCGGCGTTGGCGACGATCACCCGCTCCACGTCGTCGGTGTCGTCGGCGGTGCGGCGCAGCACCGAGGTGCGCGGCTCCACCCGCACCACCCGGGCCAGCGCGTCGGGCTGCCCCGACACATCGCCCACCAGGCCCACGGTGTCGCCGACCACCACGCCCTTACGGCCCAGCTCGCGGGCGCGCATGGCGGTGACCGCCACCCGCTTACGGCGGCTCTGCCGCACCAGGCAGCGGTACCGGCCGCGGTCGACGGCGATCACGAGGCCGGTGACCGCGTCCTCATGGGCGGGCCGCTGCCGGGTGCGCGGCCGGGAACCACGTCCGGGCCGTACCCGGACGTCGTCCTCATCCAGATGCTTCCAATGGCGTGCTATCTCACTGCTCCAGCATGTTCGTCCAGAGGTCGAGGAACTCTGGCAGGGTCTTGCCCACCGTGGCGGGATTCTCCACCTCGATCCCGGGCACGGCCAGCCCCAGGGTGGCGGCCGCCATCACCATCCGGTGGTCGTCATAGGTGTGGAAGACGCCGCCGTGCAGCGGCCGAGGCCGGATCACCAGCCCGTCGGGCAGCTCCTCGGCGTCACCGCCCAGCCGGGTCAGCTCGGCGACCAGCGCCGCCAGCCGGTCGGTCTCGTGGCCGCGGATATGGGCGATGCCGGTGAACCGGGACGGCCCGTCTGCCAGCGCCGCGACCATCGCCAGCACCTGGGCCAGCTCCGGCGCGTCGGACAGATCGGCGTCGATGCCGCGGATCCGCCCGGTGCCGCGCACCGTGAGGTCGCCGCCGGCGTAGGACACCTCGCCGCCCATGCGCGGCAGCAGCTCGCGCAGCCTGTCGCCGGGCTGGGTGGTGGCCTCGGGCCAGTTGCGCACCGTCACCGAGCCGCCGGTGACCAGGGCCGCCGCCAGGAACTGCGCCGCGTTCGACAGGTCGGGCTCGATCATGTGGTCGCCGCCGCGCAGCGGACCGGGCGCCACCCGCCAGACGTCGGGCTCCGCCTCCACCTTCGCGCCCGCCTCGCGCAGCATCCGCACCGTCATCTCCAGATGCGGAGTGGAGGGCACCGGCGGGCCCTCGTGCCGCAGTTCGAGGCCGCGGACGTACCGCGGCGCGCTCAGCAGCAGCCCCGACACGAGCTGGGAGGAGCTGGAGGCGTCGATCACCACGGTGCCGCCCTCGACCGCGCCGGTGCCCGTCAGGGTGAAGGGCAGCAGCCCGCGGCCCTCGTCCTCGACGCGCACACCGAGCGCGCGCAGCGCCGCCAGCAGCGGACCCATCGGCCGGGTGCGGGCGTGCGGGTCGCCGTCGAAGGACACCGGCCCGTCGGCGAGGGCCGCCAGCGGAGGCACGAACCGCATGACGTTGCCGGACAGCCCGCAGTCGATCACCGCGGGCGCGGCGGGACGGCCGGGCCGCACCCGCCAGACGGCGCCCTCCGTCTCCACCTCGATGCCCCGGGCCCGCAGCGCGCCCGCCCTCAGCAGCGTGTCGCGGCTGCGCAGCGCACCGCGCAGCACACTGGGCTCCTCGGCCGACGCGGCAAGGATCAACGCCCGGTTGGTCATCGACTTGGACCCGGGCAGCTCCACGACCGCCTTGACCGGCCCCCGCGCCTCGGGGGCGTTCCACCTCGTCATGGGATCAGCCTATAGAAGGCGCGGGCACCCCGCCCCGACGGCTGTGGACGGAGCCGGACCCCCGCCCCGATGATCTACCCGACTGGAAATGTCGGGGCCGCTGCATAGGCTGAGATCCATGTGCGGACGCTACGCGACGGCGCGGTCGCGCCAAGAGCTGCTGGATGAGTTCCACGTCGAGGTGGACGAGACCTGGGGTGACGACGGCCAGGATCTGCTGCGGGAGGACTACAACGCGGCGCCCACCAAGAACCTGCCCGCCGTCCTGGAACGCGCCGAACCGGGCGCGGAGCCGGGCGAGGAGGACGTTCCCGTCCGCCAGCTGCGCATGCTGCGCTGGGGGCTGGTCCCGTCCTGGGCCAAGGACCCGTCCATCGGCAACCGCATGATCAACGCCAGGGTCGAGACCGTCGACGAGAAACCCGCCTACCGTCGTGCCTTCGCCAAACGCCGCTGCCTCCTGCCCACCGACGGCTACTACGAGTGGTACACCGGCGAGGACAAGAAGAAGCAGCCCTTCTTCATCACCCGCAAGGATCACGGGATCCTCTCCTTGGCCGGTCTTTACGAACTGTGGAAGTCCCCCGAGGACGAATGGATGTGGACCTTCACCATCCTCACCACCCAGGCCGTCGACGCCGTGGGCCACATCCACGACCGCATGCCCATGACCGTCACCGACCCCGACGCCTGGCTCGACCCCGCCTTCGGCGACCCCAAGTCCCTCCTGGTCCCCGCCATGTCGGGCGAACTGGAGGCATACCCCGTCTCCAAGGCCGTGGGAAACGTCAAGAACAACGGCCCCGGCCTCATCCAGCCCATTCCCGCCGAACCCCACGGAGAGGACGAGACCCTCTTCTGACCGTGACCCTCTTCTGGCGCGTGGCGAGGTGGTCTCCGTACCTCAGTCCGCGGAGTCCTGGCGCGTGACGAGGCGGTCTCTGCACATCAGTCCGCGGAGTCCTGACGCGTGGTCCCCCTGCGCTCGGAGTTCTGGTGCGCGGTGTCCTGCCGCTCGGAGTCCTGCCGCGTGGAGTTCCGGCGCTCGGGCCCCTGGCGTCCGGTGTCTTCACGCGTGGCGTCCTCGTGCTCGGAGCCTCGCCGCACGGTGTCCTGACGTTCGATGTCCTCGCGCCCGGAGTCCTGGCGCGTGGAGTCTCGCCGCCCGGAACCCTCACGCGCGGAGTCCTGGCGCTCAGAGCCCTCACGTGCGGTGTCCTCACGCCCGGAGTTCCCACGCTCGGAGCCCTCGCGTGCGGAGTCTTCGCGCGTGGTGCCCTCACGCGTGGTGCCCTCGCGAGTGGTGCCCTCACGCGTGGAGTTCCGCCGGGGGGCCGCGGGGGTGCTCGGAGAGCCGGAGGGGAGGAGTGCGGCTTTGAGGTGCGGGAGGTGTTCGTGGCACCAGGAGCGCAGGTGGGTGGGGAGGGCTCTCGGCGCGTGGCTCTGGAGGTCGCGGAGGGCGGGGATGGTGGAGGCGAGGGCCGCCTCTTCGGCGGCCTTGTCCTGGACGGCCGCCTCCTCCCAGCGGCGTGCCTTGCGCAGGGAGACGGCCTGGGCCTGGGCGGTGCAGGCGGCTTGCGCGGCGCCGTCGACCCCGGGGGGCAGGGTGGGGTCCTGCGCGGTGGGGGAGGGCGTGACGGGGGCGGGGGAGGCGGCTCGGGCGATCGTCACGGTGACGGTGGGCGTGGCGCGCAGGGAACGGGCGACGGTGAAGGAGCGGAGCCAGGCGCCGGTGAGCAGGAGCAGGACGACGCCGGTGAGGATGAGGAGGCACAGGAGCAGCCTGCGGGTGCGGGCACGGGCGGGGTCGCGGTAGGGATGGTGCACGGTAGCTCCCTGGGTGCGGGACCACCTCGGTGAAGGCCGGGTCGTCAGACGAGGTGATATACCCAATGGCTACCCATAGTGACGAAAGAGTACACATCAGGCGAGAACCGGGACCTGAGATTCTCAGGTGCCGGAGGGGCGGGCACTGCGGCTACCAGCGGTAGGCGCGCCGCTCCAGGACGGTGCCCAGCGCCCCGACCACGGTCGGGTCGTACTCCGAGTCCGACGCCTGGCGCAGCCGTTCCAGGACGAGGGAGGCGCGGTCGCGGTCGGTGGAGTCGCCGACCTGGTCGTCGTAGGCGTTGGCGGCCCTGATGATGCGGCTGGCCAGCGGCGGCGCGGGGACGGCGTCGTAGGGGTCGGACTGGCAGCGGACGATATGGGCGACCCGGTCGAGGACCCCGGTCTGCTTGATGACGTTCGCTCCGAGTTCGGCGATACGGCGCTGCTCGGCGGGGGAGGCGAGGACCGTCGCGCCACCGGGGATGGGGTCGGGCAGCGAGAGCTGGCCGATGTCGTGCATGAGCGCCGCGTACTCCAGTTCCAGCAGCTGGGCCTCGGTCATGCCCAGCTCGCGCCCCATGGCGATGGACAGGCGGCTGACCCGGCGCGAGTGGCCGGTCTCGACATAGCCGCCGACCTCGGTGACCCGGGACAGGGCGCGGATCGTCTGCAGGTAGGTGGTGCGGACGGCGGCGTAGCGGCGGAAGGCGAACTGGGTGGTGAGGATCGGCGCGGTGAACAGCAGCAGCGCCGCCAGTCCCATCACTGACGTGGCGACGGCGATGAGCATGCCCGTCGCGGACTTGGCGGCGCACAGCAGCACGCCCGCGCGGAACTCGTCGAGGAAGGCGATGCCGAAGCGGGCGCGGACTGCCTCCGCGCGGATCGTCGCGGCGATCACCATGTCGGACATGACGGCCACGCAGGAGACGGCGGTCATCAGGCCCAGCGCCGTCCACCACTCGCCGAGGTCGAGCCCCTCGTCGAACAGCAGCCCCGTCAGCGGGCGGAAGAGGAACGCCACCAGCGCGGCGATGACCAGCCTGCGCGCCATCGCGTCGAGCCGGGGGAAGCGCCCGACCGCGATGTGCGGGAGGGTGCCGGCGAACATGCCGGCGGCGGTCACCGCCACCACCTGGAGCGCCGAGTAGGTGACCGCCTCGCCGCCGACGCTCAGCAGCATGGCGTAGCCCAGCGCGCCGGCCGTGCTGATCGGGGCGACCTCGCGCCCGCCCGGCATGTTCATCCGGAACAGCTCGCCGAGCGCGATGAGCGCGCCGAAGATGACGGCGGGCTTGGGCTCGTCCACCGTGCCCGCCGCGGCGAGGGAGCCCACGGCCAGGACGGTCAGCCCCACGGCGGCGCCGAGCAGCACCAGTTGCGCGGAGTCCAGTTGCTGCCAGGCGGGCCTGCCGCGGGTCGCCTCCAGCCGCCCTCCGGTCACCATGGGCGCTCACCCACCACCTTGAGCGGCGCGCTCGGGTCGTCGTGGTCCTGGAGGGTGGTCTGCACCCGCTCGCCGTCGGGCACCACCACCGGCTGCGGCGGCTCCCAGCCCGTCTTCTCCAGCGCGCGCAGGAACGCCTCGACCATCTGCGGGTCGAAGTCGGTGCCGCTGCACTTGCGCAGTTCGGCGACGCCCTCCTCGACGGAGCGCGCGGGCCGGTAGGAGCGGTTGGAGGTCATCGCGTCGAACGCGTCGGCGACGCCGATGATGCGGGCGAACTCCGGGATCTCGTCGCCGGCCAGCCCCATCGGGTAGCCGCGCCCGTTGAGCTTCTCGTGGTGGTGCATGATCCCGGCCAGCGCCTCGTCCAGGAACCCGATCTCCCTGATGATCTCCAGCCCGCGCATCGGGTGGAGCTGGATCGCCGCGAACTCCGCCTCCGACAGGGGACCGTCCTTCTGCAGCACCTTGGAGGGGACGCCGAGCTTGCCGACGTCGTGCAGCATCCCGGCGAACCGGATGGCCTCGAGCCGGGCGGGGCCCATGCCGATCTCCTCGGCGATCATCACCGCGCCGCGCGACACCCGTTCGCTGTGCCCGCGGGTGTAGTAGTCCTTGGTCTCCACCGCCTGGCACAGCGCGGCGAGCGTCGCCTCGTGCGCGCGCTGCTGGTCGTAGGTCTGGGCGAACGCCCAGCGCGCGACGAACAGCGGCAGCAGCACCAGCACCGGGGCGAACAGCCCGACCGCCTGGTAGATACCGGCGATGAGCAGCCCGAACGAGCCGTATCCCAGCAGTCCGGGGGCGAGCCTGCGGGTCTCCTCCAGGAACGCGCGGACGGTGGCCTGCCTGCTCAGCAGCAGGATGCCGCCGACCAGCGCCAGGTTGCAGGCGACGTAGGCGACGAGCGCGCCGACGAACGGCACCAGCTCCAGGTCGGCGGGCCGCCAGCGGGCCTGCGGGCCGACCGGGCGCAGCAGTTCGTAGACGGTCCCCGCCGCATACCCGCACAGGGCGAACTGGGCGGCGTTGTACACCCGCTTGACGGGGGCGACGCGCTGGAAGGCGGCGATGGCGCACGCGCCGACGAGGGCGGCGCCGTCGGGACCGAGCAGGACCACGGACGCCAGTCCCGCGGAGAAGCTGAGGGACACCCGCGCCCGTTCCAGGTTGAGCAGCGCGGGGGCGGAGTCGCAGACGAGGAACAGCGCGGCGAGGACGAGGAGGGTCAGCCGGTCGGTGCCACCGTGGGAGCCGGTCGCCAGGACGAGGGCCGCGAGCGCGGCCACCGTGACGATATAGCCCCAGGCGGCGAGGGGAAGGTCGGAAGGACCACGCATGTCGCCGCCTTTCGGACTCGCTCTCAGACCCAGGAAACACCCGTGGGCGCGGTCAGCAGCACCGTCGCGGTCGCCGCGGTGAAGAACACGGCGGCCGCCAAGTACTTGAGCATGGTGTTTCTCCCCCCGAAGAAGCTCCGGGGAGGTTCCCCGGAGCCGAGTACCTTGCTCACCGGCCCGTGCCTCGTCTGCCTGTGTCCGTCTCGTCACCGGCCGGTGAGGCCAAGCCTAACCAACACGGCGAGACTCCTGTGGCGACACGGAAAATCGAGAGCAAAGCGTGAACTGATCGTCACACATTGTTGGGTGGCGCGCCCTCTAGCGTTCGCGTGCCCACGCGACGGTGGCGGCCAGCCCCTCCTCCAGTGAGGTGCGCGGCTTCCAGCCGAGCCCGGCCAGGGCGGGCGCGGGGTCCAGCGCCATGGCGGGCAGGTCGCCGAGCCGGAAGGGCGCGCTGCCCGGCTCGTCCGGTGTGCCGGCCGCGGCGGCGACGAGCGTGTGCAGCCGCCGGTCCGTGGTCTGCACGCCGGTGCCGATGTTGAACCGCTCGCCGGAGCCCGTCTCCAATGCCTTGGTGTAGGCGTCGACGACGTCGAGCACGTAGACGTAGTCGCGGGTGTTGCCGCCGTCGCCGTACACGATGGTCGGCCGCCCCTCCAGGAGCGCGGCGGTGAAGATGGAGATGACCCCGGCCTCGCCCTCGGGGGTCTGGCG
>JAFACJ010000859.1 GCA_023425615.1 Actinomycetes bacterium | reverse complement strand
GGATTGACCTGCGGAAACGTCCATCCACACTTGTGGATAAAAGAAAACACGACAGGGAGATCCTCCGACTCGCCCTCCCGGCGTTCGGCGCGCTCGTCGCCGAACCGCTGTTCCTCCTGTCGGACGCGGCGATCGTCGGACGGCTCGGCACGGCGCAGCAGGCGGGCCTGACGATCGCGGGCCAGGCGCTGGCGACGCTCGTCGGCGTCTGCGTGTTCCTCGCGTACGCGACGACGGCGGCGGTGGCGCGCCAGGTCGGCGCGGACGACCTGCGCCACGCCACCCGCCAGGGAATCGACGGGCTCTGGCTCGCCGCGGTGATCGGAGCGGCGCTGATAGCCGTCTGCCTCCCGTTGAGCCCGTCCATCGTCGGCTTCTTCGGGCACAACGACTACGCCGTCGAATACCTGCGCATCAGTCTGCTCGGGGCGCCGAGCATGCTCATCGTCCTCGCGGGCACCGGCGTGCTGCGCGGACTACAGAACGGACGCGTCCCGCTGTACGTATCCGTCGGCATGTTCGCCTCCAACCTGCTGTTGAACGTGTTGTTCGTACTCGTCTTGGGTTGGGGAATCGCCGGTTCCGCATGGGGGACGGTGACGGCGCAGACCGGAGGCGCACTCGTCTACCTCGTGGCAGTGCTGCGTCTGGCACGACGTCACGGGGCTTCGTTGCTGCCGGACTGGCGGGGAATACGCGCCTCCGCCACGTCCGGCTTCGCGTTGGTCATCCGTACCGTCACGCTTCAGGCCACGTTGGTGACGGCTACACGGGTCTCCGCGCAGCAGGGCACGGACGTCGCCGCGGCGTACGGCATCAGTTCACGTATCTGGATGCTGTCGGCCTTCGTGCTGGATGCCGTGGCGATAGCCGGCCAGTCTCTCCTCGGCCGCCATCTGGGCGCCGGAGACCAGACGTCCGCGCGTGAGGTGACCCGCCGGATGCTGTGGTGGGGGCTCGTCACGTCATGCGTCTTCGGGGTGTTCCTCCTCGCCGTCCTGCCCTGGATCCCCGGGCTGTTCGACGCCGACCCCGAGGTCGCCTCACTGCTCACCCGGGCACTGGTCGTCGTCGCGCTCATCCAGCCGCTGGGCGGCCTGACCTTCGTCCTGGACGGCGTGCTCATCGGCGCCGGGGACATGGTCTACCTCGCCTGGGCCGGCGCGCTCACCCTCGCCGTGTTCCTGCCCATGGCCCTGCTGGCGGGCGGACACGGCATCGTCGCACTGTGGCTCGCCCTCGGCTGGTGGATGCTCGCGCGGGCGCTCACGCTGGGGCTGCGGGCGCGCACCGGCGCCTGGCTGGTCACCGGAGCGGTTCGTTGATCGAATCCCTTGATACAGATGTTCGAAAACTTACTCGAAGCGACGGCTGTGTTCGCTAAGATTCGAACATGCGTTCACCGCACGGGGAGAGGCTGGCTCGCCTGACACAGGCGATCGACGAGCTGGCGGCACACGGCCTTGCCGATCTGCCGCCGGACGTCCTGGCCGAGCGCGTCGCGCACATCTGCACCTTGGTCGAGGGCATCGATCCCGAGTCCACCCGCCGTCGCGCGCACTGTTCCCGCGTCGAGAACTGAAGGAGTACCGAGGCGTCAGGCGACGATCATCACTTCGCCCTGGAGGAGGACGAAGACGAGGGAGAGCAGGCCGAGGTAGCCGAGGATCAGGCCGAGGAGGGCGGGCCATCTGCCGCGCTCGCCGGAGTCGCGCAACTGGCGCCGGGCGAGGTGGCCGAAGACCACCGCCAGCAGGCTGCCCAGCCAGCAGGCCCACAGCACCCCGCAGACCAGCGAGGCGACGGCGTAGGGGTTGGTGCGGCGCACGGGGCCAGTCTTCCCGTCCGCCCGGGAGCGAAACTGTACTTATCCCGGATCTCTATAACAGAACGGCCTGGATCATACGATCCAGGCCGTTTCCGTTGAGCTCGGTCTCAGGCGACGTTCAGGTTGACCGTGCCGCTGATCTCCGGGTGGAGGCGGACGGTGACCTGGTGTGCACCGGTGGTCTTGATCGGGTTGGTGATCTCGATCCGGCGCTTGTCGAGCTGCGGGCCGCCGGCGGTCTTGACCGCGTCGGCGATGTCGCCGGCGGTCACGGCGCCGAACAGGCGGCCGTTCTTGCCGGACTGCGCCCTGACGAGGACCTTCAGGCCCTTGAGGGAGTCGGCGACCTCCTTGGCCTGCTCCAGCGTCGCGATCTCGCGAGCGGCGCGGGCCTTCTTGATCACCGTGATCTGCTTCTCGGCGCCCTTGCTCCACTGGATGGCGAAGCCGCGCGGCACGAGGTAGTTACGGCCGTAGCCGTCCTTGACCTCGACGACGTCGCCCGGAGCGCCGAGCCCTGCCACCTGCTGGGTGAGGATCAGCTTCATATCAATCCCCTCCTTAGCGAGCGGTCGAGGTGTACGGGAGCAGCGCCATCTCACGCGCGTTCTTGATCGCGGTGGCGACGTCGCGCTGGTGCTGGGTGCAGTTGCCGGTCACCCGGCGCGCACGGATCTTGCCCCGGTCGGAGATGAACTTCCGCAGCAGCGGCGTGTCCTTGTAGTCGACGTAGGAGATCTTCTCCTGGCAGAACAGGCAGACCTTCTTCTTGGGCTTGCGGGGCGGTGGCTTGGCCATCGTGGTGCTCCT
>JAFACJ010000853.1 GCA_023425615.1 Actinomycetes bacterium | reverse complement strand
GCGTAGCGGTGCTTGACATCGGCGGGCAGGGCGAAGAAGCGCTTGGCCGCGGCCCGGATGCCGGCGCGCAGCCCGGCCGGTACCCCGTGCCCGGTGATGAGGAGGAAGCCGATCTCGCGCAGGGCGGCGTCCACGTCGGCGGCGACCCGCGCGCGGTCGTCCTCGCCGCCGTGGAACCAGGGGGCGAGATCGATGACGGGTACCCGGGAAGTGATGCTCATTCGTCCTGGATAGCGTCAGCCGTCCCCGCTGGGAAGTGCTGAAACGGGGTGGCAACCATGGTTTTGCCCGATGGAAACATCACCCCGGACGGCCGTCGGCGCGCTCAGGAGAAGCGGCGGCGCAGCTCCCTCTTCAGCACCTTGTGGCTGGGTCCCAGGGGCAGTTCGGCGACGAACTCGACGCGGCGCGGGTACTTGTGCCGGCCGAGCCGCTCCCGGGCGAAGGCGATGACCTCCTCGGGGCCGGGCGCCGCGCCCTCGGCGGGGACGACGACCGCGCAGACCTCCTCGCCGGTCACCGGGTCGGGCAGGCCGACGACGGCGACCTCGGCGATCAGCGGATGGGCCAGCAGCGCCTCCTCCACCTCGGTGGGGTAGACGTTGAAGCCGCTGCGGATGATCATGTCCTTGAGCCGGTCGACGATGGTCACGAAGCCCTCGGCGTCCTTGGTGCCCAGGTCCCCGGTGCGGAACCAGCCGTCCACCACCGCCGCGGCCGTGGCCTCGGTGTCGTTCAGATAGCCGGTGAAGACGTTGTGGCCGCGGACGACGATCTCGCCGAGGGAGCCCGTGGGCAGCAGTTCGATCGAGTCGAGCCGGTCGGGGGCGGCGATCTCCACCTCCACGCCCCAGATGGCGTGCCCGACGGTGCCGGCCCTGGTCCCGAAGCGCGGCTGGTTGACCGCGGCCGTCGGGGAGGTCTCCGACAGCCCGTACCCCTCGTACACCGGGGTGCCGAAGGCCGCCTCGAAGGATTCGAGGACGGGCCGGGGGAGGGCGGCGCCGCCGGAGATGCACAGGTCGAGTTCCGGCAGCCGCGCGGCGTTCTTGGCTGCCTCCACGAGCCCGAAGTACATGGTGGGCACCCCGTGGAAGACCGTCACGTTCTGGGCGACCATCAGCTCGATCGCGGCGGCGGGGTCGAAGCGCGGCAGCAGCACCAGCGTCCCCAGGGCCCGCCAGGTGGAGTTGAGGCTGACGGTCTGGCCGAAGATGTGGAACAGCGGCAGCGCGCCGAGCGCCACGTGCCCCGGCTGGACGGGGTGGGAGTCGAAGGCGTTGAGCGTCGCGTTCATCACCAGGTTGAGATGGCTGAGCACCGCGCCCTTGGGCCGTCCGGTGGTGCCGCTGGTGTAGAAGACCACCGCCGGGTCCTCGGGGGCGCGTCCGACGTGGGACGGCAGCGGCTCGACGGCCTCGGCGAGATCGTCGAGGCAGCCCTCCACGCCGGGGAAGGGGCCGGAGCCCAGCGCGTACACCCCGACCCCGGCGCCCGCGGCGGCCTGCGCGGCGGTCTCCAGGAACAGCGGGTGGGCCAGGAGCACCGCCGCCCGGCTGTCGCGCAGCACGTGCTCCATCTCGGGCGCGGTGAGCAGCAGGTGGACGGGCACCACGACCCCGCCCGCGGCGAGGATCGCGTAGTAGGCGGGGGGGAACTCCACGGTGTTGGGGCACAGCAGCGCCACCCGGTCGCCGGGCCGTACGCCCAGCCGGACCAGGGCGGCCGCCTGGGCGCGGGCCCGGTGCCAGACCTCGGCGTAGCTGAGCCGCAGCTCGCCCTGGACCAGCGCGGTCTGCTGCGGGCGGCGGCGTGCGGATTCGGCCAGGACGCTGGCCAGGGAAAGCGTCGCGCTCATGCGGCGTGCTCCTGCGTGAGGGTGGGGAGGTGCCTGACGAGGGGTGTCGGGGAACGGAACCAAAAACTAGCAGTGCAAGTAACGGATGTACGGGCGATGCTAGAACATGGAAACTAGCGCTGCAAGGTTCTTGTGCCCTGACACAATGGACGATCGGACTTCTCCAGGAGGGAGCGCCCTTGCCCCGGCCCCGTCAGCCGCTGCTCAGCCAGGAACGCATCGTCGAGGCGGCGTTGGCGCTGCTGGACGCCGAGGGCCTGGACGCCGTCTCCACCCGGCGGCTCGCCGCCGAGCTCGGCGTCAGCGGCCCCTCGCTCTACAACCATGTGGCCACCAAGGACGAACTGCTCGACGCGGTGGCCGACACCGTGCTGGGCGAGGTGGACCTGTCGATGTTCGCCGGTCTCGCGCCCGGCTCCCGGCCCGGCTGGCGCGAGGCGCTGCACGCCTGGGCGCACTCCTACCGCGCGTCCCTGGCCGCCCACCCCAACATCATCCCGGTCCTGGCCCGCGGCCCCGGCCGCCGCCGCCCCCATATGCTGCGGGTCGCCGACGCCGTCTTCGGCGGCCTCGTCGCCTCCGGCTGGCCGCGCCGCGAGGCCACCCACGTCGGCGCGCTCATGCGCTTCTTCATCATCGGCTCGGCCCTCGCCTCGTTCGCCGGCGGCTTCCCCGACGACGCCTCCTTCTACACGGCCGACTACCCCCACCTCGACCAGGCGCACCTGCTGGCCGACCGCAGCCGGGAGATCGACGAGTCCGCCTTCGAGACCGGCCTGGAGGCGCTCCTGGACGGGCTGGAGA
>JAFACJ010000802.1 GCA_023425615.1 Actinomycetes bacterium | reverse complement strand
CCTGACCCCACACCGCCCCCCAGACCGCAGGGCACACGCCGCCACCACGCCCCGGCCTGGCCCTGCCCCACAGAGCCCTCCGGCCACCCTCACCAGTCGGTGAGGTCGACCACGAAGGAACAGTGCGGATCAGCGTCATCCTCCGCCCTACGCTCCTCTTCGAGGATCAGTGAGGGCAGCGCCGCCAGAACAGCGATGGTGGCACCGGACAGCCGTATGTCGGCCGCGACCACCCCGGAAACATCCTCGGCAGCGAGATAGAGCCGCAGCCGATCCCGCCCCGACCACAGAAAACCGCACAACCGCGGATCCAGCTCTTCTTCGAAGTAGGGAGAAGTCAGAGACCGCAGGACGGTCAATATCTCATCGGCAGGGTTCGAGGCCATCGGCTTCACAGTCGCGGGATCGACGCGGATGAGCATGAAACCCATCACGGTACTGACCTGATCGCTGGGGACGACCTGCGTGGTGGACAGCAGCGCGCGCAGGATGCCGACGACGTCCTCGACAGTCAGAAAGTCCTCACCCACCCGCAGAGGAACCTCGTGGGCTATCACACTGCCGACTTCCTGTCCGATCTGCGGACCGACGACGATACGCAGAGCCTCAGCGGGAGGCGGAGCCGGAAGCACCCCCCGTATGTAGAGAGAACCGCTGAAGGGAACCTGAAGGTAGTAGAGCAAGAATCCCGTGATCTCGGCCTGCTGCTCCAGAATTCGTCATACGCAGATGTCATTGGTCCATCCAGTCGAGGCACTTGTTCATACGTCGGCAGCAGACCGTGATGAAGCCAACCCTCTGGCCTTCGCCCGCATCGTACCGGCGGCCCTTCGTCTTGCACGCGTACTGGACGACCACGACGAAATCCACGACCTGACCGCCCTCGTAGGCAACGCCTCAGTACTCCAGGCATGCTCCGCTCTTCTTGCCGACCTCGCCACGGATGGCCGCGTCGACGATTTTGCAGGCCCGGATGCCGTGCTTATCGGAGAAGCGATCCCAGCCGAGCACGGAGTTGCCGATATGGGTGGGAACGACCCGGCCATCAGGATCGGTCTGCCGGGCACTTGGCGGCGCGGTTGAAGGAGGGCGCCGCGAGGGCGGGAAGGGCGGTTGTGAGGAAGGCCACCGCCACGACGATCATCGTCACGAGTGCAGCGATCTTCACCATGGCAAGACGATGGCATATCACTTAACTCCATTGTAATTTTTAGCTGAAATGTGGCATAAATAGGCCATCTTGCCACTCGTGTCACGTCACAAATCCCCGGATCCATACGCTCGGCGGAGCCCTGAGGTTGCGAACAGAAGGTCATAGCGATATCGCGGTGGTGTCAATCCAGTCGCCGCCCTAGCGGCTCCGTAGCGGCAATTGTCCGTGGCTGATGGCGGCGGACAACGGTGACCGGCGGCAGTCCACCGCGGCGCTTCCAGAGCTCGTGTCGGCAAGGGCACATGGAGGGGGATCGAGCACGCAACGGGCACGGCTTCGAGTGCTTCGCGACAGGTGCTCCCGCTGTCACTGCTACGGGGGAGGATGCTCCCATGGGTTCTTCGTCGCTTGTCCGTGCGTTGGTCGGACTCGTTGCTCAGCATGACTGGTTCTTCGAGAGCTGCGATGACGAAGTACTTGATCCGGATGACGCGGTCAAGCAACCGGAGTGGAGCGCACACGTTCTGAGCGAGTTGCCGGAGACCGACCGCCGAGCCTTCCTCGCCGTCCTGGCGGAACTGTCTACGGAGGAGACCGACCCTGGTCTGCGCGAATTCATGGAGTCCTACGGGGAGTCCATGCCAATGCCGTTTAGACTATGTCTTACGTGGTGATTCGGGAGAGTTTCTTATAGCAGATCAGGGCTGCTGCGAGGGTGAGGAAGGCGGTGAACAGGTGGCCGTGGCGCTCGTGGCGCACGGCCAGGCGCCGGTAGTTCAGCAGCCAGGCGATGGTGCGTTCGATCTTCCACCTGTGGCGTCCCAGGCGCTGGCTGGACTCGATGCCCTTGCGGGCGATGCGCGCGATGATGCCCCGTCTTCGCAGCCATCGGCGCAGGTCGGCGGCCTCATACGCCTTGTCGGCCCGGACCTTGGCCGGGCGGCGTCTGCGCGGCCCGCGCCGGGAACGGATCGGCCCGATGGCCTCGATCAGGGGCTTGAAGCCGTGCAGGTCATGGACATTGGCACCGGTGACCAGCACGGCCAGCGGCAGCCCCTGAGCGTCGGTGGCGAGGTGGAGCTTGCTGCCCTTCTTGCCCCGATCGACCGGATTGGGGCCGGTCAGCGTGCCCCCTTTTTCGCCCGCACCACCGCGGCGTCCACGATCGCGCTGCTCCAGTCCACCTCGGCCCGCGAGCCGAGCTCGTCCAGCACCGCCCGGTGCAAGCGCTGCCACAAGCCCTCTTTCGTCCAGAACACGAACCGGCGGTGCACGGTGGCCGGCGAGACCCCGAACTCCGTCGGCAGATTCCGCCACGCACATCCGCTGGTCAGCACGTAGACGACCGCGGTGAACACCGCCCGGTCATCGGCCGGGGCCGTCCCACCGCCCTGCCTGCGCGCCGGGTACTGCGGCACCAGCGGCGCCACCAGCTCCCACAGCTCATCAGGCACCAGCCGCAGACCCAACGTCGACATCAGCACAGCACGACATCATCTCAGCAGACCACCTGAAAAGCCACGTAAGACATGGTCTTAGATAGATCATTTGGGTCTAGTGCCGCAGGTGGTGGGCAGGAGCCGGACTGTGGGTGGCCCGGCGTGGCGGATGCTCTTGTCGGAGGGGCGGCGTTCGCGGTAGCTGCTGCGTCGGGTGCGTTTGACGGAGCGGGGGTAGGTGCGGTGGCGGCGTTCGGGGTTGCGGTTGCGGGGCCGGCCGACCTGGTGGACGGTCCTGGTCCAGAGGCCGCGGTCGGGTTCAGGGGGGAAAGGCCGCCTGGTCGGTGACCGAGTGGCGCACGATGCGGAGCGTGGCCAGGAACTTGATCCGGTCGGGATCGACTCCGGCCGCGGTGGCTGCGGTGCAGATCAGGGTGGCCAGGGCCCAGTGAGTGAGGAGGTAGGCCCAGATCTCCTGGCGAACCAGGTCCGGGGTCCGGGATCTCAGGATCCTGCCGGGGCCGCGCAGGTGGGTCTTCAACTGAGCAAATCCGGTTTCGGCCTCCCAGCGCTCGTGGTAGCAGGCGGCGAGTTGCTGCGCGGTCGCCTCCGCGGGGTCGAGGATGGTCGTGATGAGGCGGATGTGCTCGCCTTTGCGGTCGGGCACCGTGTAGTCGACCACCCGGACGATCACCGCCTGGTCCGGGTCGAGGTCGCGACCGCGGCGGGCGTCCTGGCGCAGTCGCTCCTTCTGCGATTGACGCAGCTTGGTGGGCTTGGTGATGACCGCGAGCCAGGAGGCGCCGTCCAGATCTTTCAGCCAGTACGGGTGCAGGCCGTCCTGGATGCGCCACAGCAGTTGCGCGCCGGTCGAGGACGCATACCGCCAGGCGTGGAAGCTGGAGAAGCCGCGGTCGGCGGTCAGCAGCATCTCCGGCGTCAACCGCCCGTAGAGGGAGTAGGCGAGGGTCTGCTCGCTGTCCCAGCGGCCCGAGGTGTCCGCCGCGACGATCGCATGCGAGGCGCATTCGCTGATCGCCACCACCCGGGCCTGCGGATACACGGTCTCGTAGCCACCGGCGCTGGCGTTGGGGAACTCGGCAAGGTTCGCTGTCGTGTCCGGGACGTCCAGGGTGAACCCGTCGATCGCCATCAAGCGCCACCGTCCCGGCCACGCGCCCGCAGTCGCCTGTGTCGCGGCCGGCCGCGCGACCCGCTCGAACACCTCCCCGACGACCTCGGCCCCGAGCCGCTGCCGGGCCTGGGTGACCGCGCCGCGCGTCGGCGGCTCCCACCG
>JAFACJ010000799.1 GCA_023425615.1 Actinomycetes bacterium | reverse complement strand
CTGGAGGACTGCGCGGTGGCCGTGGTGCCCGAACGCCACGGGCTGCTGGGCGGGCTGCGCGAGTGCGCGCACCGGCTCGCGGCAGTCACCCGGCTGACGGCGGGGGTCGGCCGCGCCGCCGAGACGTCCGGCCTGGCCACGGCGTTCACCGAGGCCAGGCACGCGCACACCTACGCCCTGGACCGCCCCGGCCGCTCCCGGGTGGTGGGCTGCGACGAACTCGCCTCCCACGACCTGCTGCTGGCGGGAGTCCCTGCCGCGGCACGCCGCGCCTTCTCCGGCCGGCTCCTCGACCCCCTCGCCGCCTACGACGCCCGGCACAACTCCGAGCTCCTGCGCACCCTGGAGGCGTTCTTGGCCTGCGACGGCTCCTGGACGCGCTGCGCCAGCGTCATGCACGTCCACGTCAACACCCTGCGCTACCGCATCAAGCGCATCTCGGAACTGACCGGCCGCGACCTCGACCACTTCGAGGACCGCGTCGACTTCCACCTGGCCCTGCGCCTGCGCCGCTGACCGTGCGCCGCGGCAGTTCCGCCAAGGGCCGCCGGAAAAGAAGGAGCCCCCCGCCGGGAGGGCGGAGGGCGTCGCGGCAGCGGGACGCGGGGGCGTCAGCGGCGGACGAGCTTGAGGTAGATGTCCACCGTCTCGGTGAAGGTGTCCCACTTGCGGATGTCGCGGATGTGCAGCGTCTTCTTCTTGGGGTTGCACGTGAACTTGGGCTGCTTCACCACGGGGGTGTCGAAGTGGCCGATCTTGGCGTGGTCGGCGACCTTCCAGTAGCCCCAGGAGGCCTTCTCCGGCTTGGTGTTCATACCGGTGCCGGTCGCCGGACCCGATGCCTTCTTGTTGAGGGTGGTGATCTGGCCCTTGAGGCCCTTCTTGTCACTGGTCACCTTGGCGGGCAGATACAGGACGCCCTTGAGCTGCTCCCAGCCCTCGACCGGCTTGCCCTCGGGACCCATCCCGCGGAAGGTCTCGCGCTTGGAGCCGGTGAAGTCGTAGGTGAGACGCTTGGGCGCCACCTTGAGCTTGATCCCTGCCATGCCCTGGTAGGTGACGTTCTGAATGAAACCCTGGGGTGTCTTCCCCTTGATGTTGGCCTTCAGGCCCGTGGTTCTCCACAGGCCGATGTGACACTTGGCCTTGGATGCGGTGGGCGCGGCGGCGGCCGGCGCCGCCGCGGCGGTGGCCGCCCCCGCGGCCAGTACGGCGGTCATGACGATTCTCGCTGTCTTGTGGAACACCATCTCTCCCCGTCGGTCACGTCAGGTCACTTAGGCAACGGACCTTACTAAGAAGAACGGTTGAATGGCTCGATACCGCCCAAAGAATGATGGGAGAACAGGAACGGCGACTCACTCGTCGAAGAGCCAGTCCTCATCGTCCTGCTCCCGCGCGGCGGCGGGCACCGCGGCCGGGGGCTGCGACTTGCGCCGCAGCCCGAACCCCACCATGGCCAGGCAGATCACCCCCACCGCCGCGGCCCCGCCGGGCGGCGACCACATCCGCAGGACGAGCATGGCCTGCGCGGTCAGCAGGAAGAGGCACAGCGATCCCGCGGCGCCCACCGTCGCCCGGCCCAGCGGGTCGAGCCCCGGCAGCAGCCAGGCGATGCACAGCGCGGGCACCACGAGCAGCACGGGTATCAGCAGCGCGTTCAAATCCCTCGTCCCATCCGGTTCAGCACCCGCATGATGAAGGGCGCGGGCACCCCTGCCACGACCGCCAGCGCCAGCAGCGCCCTGGCGTCCAGCGGGCGGGCCCGCATCGTCCGCCCGATCCAGCGCAGCGCCGACCCGTGGTCGCGGCGCACCGCCTCGGCGAAGGCGACCTTCCCCGCCCAGTGCGCGTAACCGCTGCGCGGGAACTCGTACTTGCGCAGCAGCCACTGCACCGCCGCGGAGATGAGCGGCGCGGTGTCCAGCACCGAGAAGTACGACTCCTGGTGCCAGCGCAGCCCCAGGCCGTGCAGGGGGATCTGCCGGATGGGCGCCCGCTCGGCGGCGCGCAGCAGGAACTCGTAGTCCTCGCCGTAGCTGCCGGGGATCTCCTCGTCGAACAGCAGCCCGGCCGAGCGGCGCAGCAGCAGCGCCGAGGGGTGCAGCTGCGGCTTGTGGCCGCGCAGCAGCTCCTCGCGGGTCACCCGCGGCCGCGGCACCCGCCGGTCGATCTCCTCGATGCCGGGTCCGAACAGGCGCAGCCCGCAGCAGACGACCTCGGTCTCCGGTTCGTCCCGCAGCACCGCGACCTGGGCGGAGACCTTTCCTTCGAGGAAGAGGTCGGTGTCGTCGCAGAATCCCACCAGATCGGTGGCCGCCGCCAGGATCCCGGTGTTGCGGGCGCCCGCGGCGCCCGGGGTGCGCGCGTTGCGCAGCACCTCCACCGGGCGCATCGGATCACCGCCGGCCAGCGAGGGGTCGGGGTCGCCGCGGTCGAACACCACGATGGAGCGCAGCTCGCCGGGGTAGTCCTGGTCGCGGATGGAAGTGAGGGTCTCGCGCAGCAGCTCGGGGCGGTCACGGGTGGGGATGACCACGCACACCGAGGGCCAGTCGCTCATCATTTTCCTCCGAGGGTGAGGAAGCGTTCCACCACGATGGCCACGAAGCCGAGGAACAAGGGCACCGCGATCACCGTGTACGGCCTGAGCCGTGCGTACTGCTCGGGCGTGAGCCTGATCCTGCGGAGCTCTCGGGCGGTGAGGACGCCGATGAGGACCGGAAGGTAGATCAGCCCGGCGGGGGTCCAGTTGCTGACACCTATGGTGAGTTGTTCGGGCGAGGGGTCGGGCGGGGGCGGCGGTCCGGGGTCGGCCAGCTTGTAGACCGAGGCGTCGGCGTCGCGGAAGACCTTGACGAACTGGCCGGACGCCTCGATCTCCCGCAGGAGCCGCTCGTCCCAGTCGGGGGCGAGGCCGAAGTTGAGGGTCTGATAGACGTCGTTGGTGCGGGATTGGTAGAGGTAGGCGCCGGGCACGCTCTTCATCTGGGTGAGCACGTCCTCGACCTTGGGCCTGCGGCTGCGCTGCTCCTCGGGGGTGAGGGTGAGCGGCGGTTTCTGGCTCAGCCTCTTGGCCCAGGGGTCCTGTGCGAAGGTCACCCGCGCCCAGTGGAACTGCTCGAAGCGCCGGTAGCCCCACGGGCCCTGGGGCGTCTGGCTGGCGGCCTCGGAGACGGTGACGACCTCGCCGCTCACCCAGACCAGGCGGATCGGCTTGTTCCCGGCGTCCTTGATCATCGCGTCGAAGGCCTTGAGCTCACCCGGCCTGACCTGCTCGAACGCCTCGTTGCCGTATCTGACGAACAGGAACCCGCCCATCAGCAGCAGCGCGAACGTCCCCGCCACGACGGGCGGCAGCCAGCGGCGCAGCCGCAGCCGCCGCGGCACCGACTTGACGACCGGCACCGGCTTGGGGTCGGGGTAGAAGGCGTAGGCGGCGAGGAACACCGCGCCCGGCAGCATGAACAGATAGGTGCGCAGCGAGATCTCGCCGCCGTAGGACTGGAGCCCGAACGAGCTGACCGGGACGACAAGCAGCACCAGCGCGACCCTGTCGTCGATGCCGCGCAGCCGCCGGCGCAGCAGCCCGATCGCCGCCAGGATCATGACGATCAGCCCCAGCAGGAGCCGCGCGTTCTGGACCTGGGCGAGTTCGGGGCTGGCCGCCAGCCGGCCCGTGGTGCTGGTCAGGAACGTCTCCAGCGGATTGCCGCCCCCGGCGAACAGCCTGCCCTTGGGGTCGTTGCGCCAGAAGCCGTAGGCCATGAAGGAGATCCAGCCGAGGTAGATCACCCCGCCGATGATCGGCAGCGCGCGCAGCTCGTTGCGGCCGACCAGCGCCAGCGCCGCCGCCGAGGCGATGAGCAGGTAGGGGGTGAGCTGGTGGGCGGCGGTGCCCGTCAGCAGCAGGACCACCAGCAGCACGACGAGGAAGGAGCGCTCCCTGGTGCCGATCTCGCGTACCGGCTCCTCGCCGGGGGTCTTGGGCCCGAACAGGAACCGGTAGAACGCCCCGGGCTCGGGGCCGGTGCCGCGCCGCCCCGCCCGCCGGGTGCGCAGCACCTTGGGCCGGAACCAGGTGAGCAGGACGGCGAGGAAGAAGAGGTAGACCAGATAGCCGAACGCCTGCGGGGCGAGGTAGTCCTGGCCGACCCAGTTGGCGACCGGGAACAGCCACACCGCGAACCACTTGGCGCGCCAGTTCGCCTTCATCACCCGGACGATCATCGCCATGGGCAGCAGGTACAGCAGCTGGGTCACCAGCGGCGCCCACTTGAACACCGGGTTCAGCTCCTGGAAGCCGTCGATGCCCAGGAGCCTGGTGAGGAAGCCGATCATCCCGAAGAACGCGGGCCAGCTGAATCTGTCGTCGAGGCTGATCCCGACGGTCCCGGTGCGGGTGATGTACTCGATGAACCCGGCGTGCTGCCAGACCGTCGGGAACCTGGCGATCGGCTCCATGATCTGGGCGAGGGTGTGCAGGGCCACCACCGTCACCACGATCTGGGCGCCCAGCAGCAGCGGCGCCGGGCGGCGCAGCGCCAGGGAGGCGACGAAGGTGAGGGTCAGGACGGCGGCGCCCAGCAGGGTCGCCACCGGCAGCACGCCGATCAGCCCGTAGCCGTCGGCGTGCCGCGGTGTGACACCGCGCAGCGGCACCCAGTAGAGCACCGCGCCGAGCGCGGTGCACAGGCTGAGGATGACGACGGGAAGTCTGGCGATCGGGTCTTCCGGCGCGGGCGGCGCGCCCGGCGCCGCCCGCAGTGACACGCTCATCGCTCG
>JAFACJ010000781.1 GCA_023425615.1 Actinomycetes bacterium | reverse complement strand
GGCCAGACCGGCCGGGTCGCTCAGCAGGGCCGCGAGCTGACGTGCCGCCGGGTCGTCCGGTACGGCGGCCGCCTCCTCGACCCACCGCCGCACGAGGGCGACGACCTCGTCGGCGTGGCTGCCGTCGGTCGTGGTCGGCGGCGTCGCCACGGTGTGCGTCATGGTCCCCCTCGGTCGGCCCGGCCGATCTGGGCGTACCGGTCAGTATCGGCGCCAAACTCGACGTCGGGAAGGAGCCGGGTGCCACCGAGGGGACGGGTGCAGAACAGCACCCCCACCGGGCCCGCTGGCGCTAGCGTGACCCGATGAGCCGGATCTTCACCACCGCGTTCGGTGCGGTCTACCCGCTCTACGTCCAGAAGGCCGAGCGCAAGGGCCGCACACGCGCCGAGGTCGACGAGGTCATCACGTGGCTCACCGGGTACGACGAGGCCGCGCTCCAGGAGCACGTCACCGCAGGGACGACGTTCGCGGACTTCTTCGCCGGGGCACGGATCCACCCCGGAGTCGCGCTCATCACCGGCAAGGTCTGCGGGGTCCGGGTGGAGGACGTCGAGGACCCGCTCATGCGGAACATCCGCTACCTCGACAAGCTCGTCGACGAGCTGGCGAAGGGCCGGCCGATGTCGAAGGTGATGCGCGCCTGAGGCGCAGCCCGTCCGCCGCCGACCTGATCCCCCTGTCGCGCGATCGGGTGAAAAACCCGCACAACGGGATCCTGGGCAGGAAAGCCCCACAGGGGCCCGTCACCTCCCGCTACGTTCCTCCCAGCCGTCACGGACGACGGCCCCGGGCAAGCGGTTCACCGACCGCCCCGGCGAGGCGGGCGCACGGTCGCGTCCGTGCAAGGGGGCGTCGTGAACGTGCTCGTCCGTCCAGCTCGCGATCGGGTACAACGCGACGAGGGGGTGAGACGGACCTGTGGAGTACGCAGTGATCGTGACCGGTCTGGCGAGCGTGGTGCTGACGGTCGTGGACGTGCGGCGGCGGCGCCCTCAACAGACGGTCCTCGAGGCATGGGCAAACCCGTCGGGCCCGCGCTCTGCGTCGCTCACCGTCTTCTTGGCACTGTTCTTCCTGTGGGTCGTCCTGGGGTGAGTCGGCTTTGCGAGTGATTCGCTCTCGTCGGCGTCTCGGAATGGTGTATCACCGTCCAGGCGGAGGGTTCTCCTGATGGAGCGTACGTCTTTCCGATCGTGCTGTTCGACAGCGACGTTGTGCCCTACGGGTGCTCGACCGGCGTGCGCGTGCAGCTTCGGGCGCTGCCCGACCGGACTGGCGGCGTGAGGCGCCGGCGGGCTGGGAGTCGGCTCGTCCAGGTTCGGCAGTGAGAGCCGCGGAAGCATCTCGAAGCCGGGAGGTGCCTGGAACCGGGTTCACATCGACGTGAGGATCGGTTGGTCGGTGCACGCCACGTGGCACTCCCCGATCGGCGAGCTCTCGAATCGCTTGGAAGGGGCTTGATGGCGAGATGAACGTGCATCTGCTTCCGGGGAGGAGACGAGGATGAGGTACGAGCGGAACGTCGAGTACGACGACGCCGACCTCAATCGGTTCGTCTCCATGCTGGCTGAACAGCTTCTGAAGTTCTCGGGCCTGTCGGTAGTTCCGTCGGGGCCGTCCGGAGAATGGTCGGCAATGGCGCTCGACGTGAGGTGCGGGCGTCGGCGGTGCTCGGTGTTCCACGACCAGGGTGAGCTCTACGTCAGCAGACGAGGCGCGGTGCTGAACATGCCTGCAGGCAAGCCCTCAGAGCTGGCCTACTTCGTCTGCGGTGTTCTGTCGTGGCGCTGGTCGGCGCGTGCGTCGTCGACGGTGAGGTCATGACCGCGCGCGACCGCCTCGCCGCCCACGGCCCGGGGGGCGCAGGGCGCACTGAGACGCCTCGAAGCCAGGCGGGCGAGACCTGGCTCATGCGCCGACTGCTCTGGCATCCACTCTTCCTCATCTACGTCACGCTCGCCGAGGCGATGGTCGAGGCCCGGGCGCACCCAGCATCCGTGCGGCAGGGCGCGGGCTACCGAGACGCGTTGGTACCGCTGCTGGCGCTGGCTGCGATGGCGCGCATGGTCATCGGCCTGGCAACCGCGTTCTGGTTCGCGGGGGTGTTCGTCGTGGCCGAGGCGACGCAGTCCGTACTCGACCCGTGGGTGGATGTCGTGGGCCTGTCGCTCGGATGGACGGCTGCGCTCGGGATGCTTGCGTCCCTCGTCCGGATGGGGATCGCGTGGCTGCTCCGCCGACGTGAGGACCTCCTCGTTCGGCTCCGGTTCGTCGAGCCGGGGAAATGGGACATGGTCTGGCAGGCGGTCATCGGCACGTGCGCGGCGCTCTGGGCGCTGGCCGGATCGGGCACGTGAGGGGGGCGATGGAACGGCTGCCTCCCGCAGCAGGGCGAGGCGGTATCGGGGCCCATGAGTGGATCGCCGTGGAGCACACGCGCCGGCCGACGTCCTCCGGCGCCGGTCGGGGCGCGCCGATCTGCTGTCAAGCGGTCCGGCGACGTTGGCGATGAGGATGCAGCAGCGGGTCGGCTGGTCCGCCGCAGCCGCTGGCTCCGTTTGGACGGTGCCGGTGCGGTGGTGGCGCGGGTGCTGTCGCTGCCGGGGGTGTGACGGTCAACCGGGTGCCCACACCGGGCTCGGAATGGCGGTTCGGCGCGCGACTGGTCGCCACACGAATTTGGCGCGATACAACGTGAGATTGCGCCACGTGTACCGGCACCGTCCGGTGCGGAGTACCTTCAGGACCGCTTTCAACGTCTACAGTGGGTACCACTCGGCAACCGGGCGGTGGCGATGAGCGTGTGGCAGTCGGTTGGTTGGGTCCTCGCGATTCCAGGGTTCTTGCTCGTCGCCGGTGTGGCGTTCTTCTACGGCAAGGGGGCGGCGGGGTACCAGTGGGGGATGTGGCGCCTTCCCATCGCCGCTGGTTCGGCGGTCATCGGATTCACAGGCCTCGTGACGCTCATGGTGCTGATCATGTCCGGGCGCGATCTGACCGACGGGTGGATCACTCATCCGCTGACACTTGCTCTTCTCGGTCTCATCGCGCTGGTGATCGGCGCCGGTGTGATCCGGTTCGGGAGCTCGTACAGTGACTGGGTGGAAGAGCGCGTCTCCGCACGCGCTCTTCACCACGTCGGGCCCCTCCCGTCGGTGCTCTCAAGGGTCGTGTTCCCGGCCGCACTCGTGGTTTCCGGCGTCGTCATGCTGGAGACGGCTTTCATCCTGTGAAGTTGCCGCTCCCGTGGGCGGTGTGCGTGGGACCTCACATGCACGCACGCAGCGCTCACGGGTGAGCAGCGGTGAGGAACCTCGTGCCTCGACCACGCGGACCGGTTGACGTCGGCGCCCGTGACGGACCCGCCCGCCGGTGGTGTCGCGGACCGTCGGGGGCGCCTCGATCTCGTACGACGCCGCGGGCAACACCACCGCGCTGGCGGGGCAGACGTTCGGCTACGACCAGGCCGACCGGCACGTGTCGAGCACGGACGGCTCGGGTGCGAGGGTGACGTACGGGCGCGACGCGTCCGACCGGATCGTGGAGCGCACCCAGGTGGTCGGCGGGGAGACGTCCGTCGTGAGGTACGGGTTCTCCGCGGGCGGTGACACCCCGGACCTGGTGATGGACGGTGCCGGTGCGGTGGTGGCGCGGGTGCTGTCGCTGCCGGGGGGTGTGACGGTCAACCTGCCGGTGTCGGGTGCGCCGGTGTGGTCGTACCCGAACATCCACGGTGACGTCGTCGCGACGGCCGACGGTGCGGGTGCCCGGACCGGTGCGCTGGTCTGGTACGACCCGTTCGGTCAGCCGGTCGACCCGGCGACCGGGCTGATCGGCACAGGTGCGGCCGACGACGCGGTACCGGACAACCTGCCGGGCGACGCGGACAACGCCTGGGTCGGGCAGCACCAGAAGCTGTACGAGCACGGCGGTGAGCTCGCGGCGACCGAGATGGGTGCGCGGGTGTACTTGCCGGCGCTGGGCAGGTTCCTCTCCGTCGATCCGGTCGAGGGTGGGGTGGACAACGCGTACGTCTACCCCACCGATCCAGTCAACAGTCACGATCTCGATGGCGCTTTTGCGATCCCTGTCCCGGTGATAATCCTGGTCGGCGGCGTGGCTGTGCTACTGGTGGTGGCCTACATCAACTATGCATGCCAGTATGTTGGCTGCAGCGTCGCGATGCCACGCCTCCCGACGATGCGCCCGCCACGCTTGCCGGACACATTGCGCCAACTCTTTTCCAAGAAGAAGGAATCGGCTGAGCACAAGAAGAACGCCAGGCCGTCGACGAAGGGCAAGCACCAAAAGGGGCAGGCCCGAAAGAAGGGTGACAAGAGTGGTGGAGAAAAAGGCGACAAACGAAGGCCCTATCGGCGATGAGGGCGAGTCTCTCGGTGATGAGCCCCGGATTCCTATCGAAAAGGCGATGCCGGGTCTGACGGTTCACCCGTTGGGGGAAGGTGAGGTATGGAAGTTCGCCTTTGTCCTGGCGAAGGTCGACCTGGGCGGCGGTGAGACTACCTGGAGCTACCGGACGTCGGGTGTGCCGAATCGTGAGGAACTTCTCGGCGCGTTGACTGTGCATACCGATCTGCTGAGGCGAGAACTCCTCGAGGAGTGGGACTAGTTCTGTACTGACTGCCCGCGTTGCTGACACGTCGATGGATCGGGGTGTTCGTCGTCTCCGCGCTCGGTCTATGGGACGTCGTGAGTCTGTCGTTCGCATCGACCGCTGCGCTCAAGACGCTCGCGTCGATCCTGCGCATGGGGGGTCGCCTCGGTGCTTTGCCATCGCGAGGACCTCCTCGTTCGGGTCCGGATCGTCGAGCCGGTGGGGTGGGATCTCGTCCGACGGGCAGTCTTGCGTCCGTGCGCGATTGTCCGGGCGCTGGTCGGGACGTGTACGTGAGTGGCGGGACTGGCCGTAGCGCGCGCGCCCGAGCTGCCCGGGTTCAGCGGGCGCCCCTCGATGCGAGCGCTGCCGGGCACGGGTACGCCTTGTTCGGTCAGCCGGTCGACTCGGCGACCGGGCTGATCGGCACGGGTGGGGCCGACCACGCGGTGCCGGACAACCTGCCCGGGGGGCGCGGACAACGCTGCGTCTACCAGAAGGCCAGCAAAAGGGGTCCGCAGAGAACGGGATAGACGCGCCAAGAGCACAGGAAAGACCCATGGGAGCAGAAAGGAAGCCGAGCGCGCCGCCAAGGATTCGCCGTTTCAGCGGTCGAGATCGGGTATCACTTGTTGAGACCAGACTACGAGTGTCGCATTATCGGCAGTCGGCTTTATACCTCTCGGTGGGCGCGCCGTTGCAAGCGGCATCAGAGCGTCGCGATTCGTGCGAGCGGATAGGCTGTATGAGGCCAAGCGCTATCGCGAGGCTCGCGTCGTGCAACGCCAGGCGGCTCGGAGCAACGCGCGAGACCACCGCATCGGCGTGCGCATTGACAGGGCCGCATTTCTTTCGCCGAATGTGGAGTTGGGTCTCAGTCCGAGGAAGAACCCCTTCGAGATCCAGGCCGGGTTGAAGGATGGTGGCTACTGATGAAGCGACGGCCCGGTGTCGCGGCGGGAGTGCTGGCCGTCCTGGTCTGCTCCTCGTGCGCGTTGCCCTCTCAACCCGTGAGGCATCCCGTCGGTCTTGCACAGGTCGACGGAACGATCGTCGTGCTCGTCCCGGCGTGTCCCGAGGTCCAGGTCGACTCGGTGATCTTCGCGCCGGACGACGGTGCGTCGCCGGTCGACGAGTCGCAGTGGTGGACCGCCAGCGGGTACATCGGCTCGGCTGCGGGCAGTGCGCCAGCAGCCGGCACCCTGCTCCTCACTCTCGACCCGGCGTACTGGGAGAGGTCGACCGGGCCGTTGCCCGACTGGACGAGACCCTTCAGCGTTGATGTCGTGACGGAGGGGATGCCTACGCCGGGGTCGCCGACGAGGAAGATGTCCGCGCGCTGGGCGAGCTCAACGGGGGGTACCTGGTCGACGGGGAGGTCATGGGCGGGCGTGAGTTCCTCGAGGCGGAGGGCCCGGCGGACTGCCCGGAGCCGCACGGCGGTGGGGGGACGGACAGCCTCGCCGTTGCGACGGCGGTACCGCTCCCAGCGCACCTGCAGGTCCGGCGTCAGGGGTTCTGATGGAACGGCCCGAGTTTCCGATCCTGCTGTTCGACGACGACGGCGTGCCCTACGGGTGCGCCGGAGGTCGCCGCCGGCTACGTCGAAGAGACCCCGGAAGAGATCGTGGCGGCGTTCGACTCGACAGGAGTGCCCGTCCGGATCGTCGACCGGGACGGCCACGTCGCCTTCTCCCTGGCGGGCACGTCGCCCAGGGAAGCGCACGCGATCGAGCTGCTGAGGTCCTACGCGACCGGGTCCGGCCTCGACCCCGACGAGCTGCTCGGCGACGGGCTTGCCCCAGCGATCGTGAGGATCATCGACCGCGACGGCGCACAGGGCTTCCCCCGACGGATCTCGCGCGTCCTGCGCGGCTGGTCGATGAGAGGCCGCAGCAGGTCGACGCGGTCTCGACGCCGATGAGCAGATCGGATGGCCCGTTCACCGCTGGCGGACCGACATCACGCACCCGAAGGGCGCAGCGGGCAGCAAGGGCGAGGCGGCCGGGCTCGACGCAACGCGTGGGACGTCGCAGTCGTGGACTGCCGACCTGGCCGGTTGCCGAGCAGATGACGACTCGGCCTCCTCCCCCCGAGACGAGCCGGGTGAGACGTGACCTGGCCGGGCAGGCGGTCGTCGCCACGTGCGCCGCGGTCTGGGCGCTGGCCGGGACGGGCACGTGAGCAGCATGTGCTGCTGTGGCTGCGGCAGGATCCTTCTGGCCGCGCTCACGCTCCGAGAGGGGTCACCTCGTGCACGACGCGATGAGAGGGACCTGACCGGTTGCAGAGCCGTACGGTGACGGTGGCGATGCACATGAGGCGGCGATGAACGTGTGGCAGCAGATCGGCTGGGCTCTCGCAGTCCCTGGCTTCGCGGTCGTCGCAGGCGTCGCGGTCTTCTACGGCAAAGGTGCAGCGGGGTACCACTGGGGTGGGTGGCGCCTGCCGATCGCCCTCGGGTCAGCCGCGGTCGGGTTCACCGGGGTGGTGGCCGTCCTCGCGCTCGTCTGGTCGGACGGGCCGGACCCGGACAGGGGATGGATCGCCACCCCGTCGACGTCGGCCGCACTGGGTGTCGCCATGCTCGTCATCGCAGTCCTCGCAGCCCGCTTCGGGCGGGCGTACGGCGACTGGGCGGAGGCACGTGCCACTGTGCGCGCGGTGCAGCGCACGAGGCGCCTCCCCGCAGCGTTCTCGCGGGTCGCCGGTCCGCTCGCGCTCGCTGCTTCCGGGGTCGTCATGATCGGGACGGCGATCGTGCGGTGAGTCGATCACGCGGATGCTCCATCCGACCGGGACCTGACGCGTAGCATCGTCGAACCTCGACGAGCGCGTCGACGAGCCGGGAAGGGGCGACCGATGGCCTCGGTGTCACGTGGCTGAGGACCGGGCTCGACCTCGGACGTCGTGGCGCGCGCTCGGGGATCAACTGTGGGACGGCGAGGGACGTCTCTGGGTGGGGGTGGCGGGCGAGTGGTTGACGCCCGAGGAGACGGACGTCGTGCTCGCCTCGGCCGAGGTGGCGGTCGTGCACGGCCCGCGTGGCGGGCTACGGGTGCTCAGAGGGTTCGAGGTCGCGGACTACTGGCGCTGTGCCCGCCAGAGCTGTGAGGTCCCTGGCCGGTGTGTCCCGGGCCCTGTCCGGCCCGACGGGACGACGGTCGCCGTCCACACCTGGAGGAGGGACGGAGCGGTCCTCGTCGGGTTCCTCGAGGTGGAAATGGGGCGAGTGGGTCGAACACTCGTTTGCGAGTAGGGAGAGGTGATAATGCCGGCTTCGATTCTCGTTGATGGCGAGCGCTGTGTTGTCTTGACAATAGACACTCCCGGTCTGTGGTGGGACTCGGTCGCTGAGGCACGGCGAGCGCTTGAGGTCGCTGACAGGCGGGTGGCGCACGGTATCGCGCGCTACCTGGAAAGCGTCGAGTGGGCGGTGAGTGTGCTTATCGTCAATGGCGCAGGCTATTTTGACACTTTGCATACCGTTGCTGCAGGTGAATTGCCCGTCGAGGCGCTGGAGATTGCTTCGGAACTGGTCGTGCCCTACGGTACGCAGCGATTGCTGGAGGACGGCCCCCATCCGCCGCGCGTTGCCATGCTGCACGCGGCACACGGGCTGGCGGACCTGCCGGATGCCGTGCGTGATGCGCTTCCCGCCCAGGTCCGTCAGCTGGCCGCCGACGGCCTGCGGCAGGCATATGACCCGACGTCCCGGCTCGCCGCACTTCGGGCGGCGGGTGAGCTGGTCCTCGCTCGGGCCGCCTCCGCGACACCACTGGGCGACGACCCGGTTCGGATGAGCCCTGACATCGGCCGGACGCTACTGGAGTGCCAACGGTGCCTGTGTGAGTTCTGGGTCGTACCGGACTGCCGCGAGGGTCCGGGAGTCGAGAGGTACTCCGCGCCGGCGACCGTCAGCGTGGAGTGGAAGGACGTGGGTGTTGACCTGTCTGTCGGCCTCGGCGAGTCCGACGAGTGCCCGTGTCACGGCGACGACGTGGTCCTTGCGTGGGGTAGTGCTGATGCCCGCCTGCTGGCAGAGATAGGCGACGCGCTCGGTGGGTCACGACCGGACGCCTACCGGGCGCGGCTGGCGCTCGGGCCGGCACTGGTCATCGACGTGAGCGAAGGGCGCCACCTCGTGGTCCGGCGAGCGGCCCTGAAAGGGCTCTGGGAGTACTCCATCTGGCAGGGAGCGGAGGTCGACGTCGCACGCTCGAGATCCTGGGACGACGCCCCTGTGGGCCAGCCACTGCCGCTGGACCGTGGTGATCCCAGGCAGGCGTCCGTCCTGGCCGAAGCCGTGCGAGGTGTCCTCGCAGCGATGGGGGCGTGAGCCTTGCCTCAGGGCTGGTCGTCACGAAAAGTGCCCTTGGGTCCAGGCGAGGAGGTGCCGGTGACTCCAGGGATCGACGAGAAGGAGTTCTGGCGCCTCGTGTCTTTCCTCGACGACGAGGCGGACAACGCCGGCGTCGGGCAGCATCAGAAGCCGTACGAGCACGCCGGTGAGCGCTGTTTCAGCGATCGAGATCGGGTATCACGTTTCGAGACGAGACTACAAGAGTGCCGCATTGTCGGCAGTCGGTTTTATACCTGTCGGTGGGCGCGGCTCTCGTGCGGCACGGGAAAGCGTCGCGCCGCGCCCTGCGGCGGTACGACCGCACGATCGTGCGCGCGGCCAACGTGTACGGTGTGGCTGCGTCCTACCGGGCGAGCTACGAGATCAGACGTCGGTGGCGGTGACGACGGTGCATGGTCGGGTCCTCGGGCTGGGGAGAGGCGCCGCCGCGTTCTGCGTCCTCCTCGAGCTGCTGCTCCTGGTGGCGACCGTCAGTGCGGGCTGGCCCAGGTCGGTCGGTTCTTGGTGCTTCTTCGCCGTGCTCCTGACGATCGCTGTGCGGGCAGCGTTCGTGGGCTGCTACGTCGACGATCGCGGAATGATGGTCCGTGCGTGGCTGCGCACACGGCGCATCGAGCGTCCCGCCGTGGCTGCGGTGCGGCCGGTCGCGTACTCGGGATTCGCCAACCGGTTCAGCGACTCACGCCTGCTCTCGATGGTGGCTGTCGAGGTCGTGGGCCGGACGCTGCCGATCGACCTGAGGT
>JAFACJ010000779.1 GCA_023425615.1 Actinomycetes bacterium | reverse complement strand
CCGCCAGGCCGATCGGCCCGCACCCCACGACCAGCGCCACGTCCCCGGGGGCGGGCCGCGCCGCGCGCACCGCGTGCACGGCCACCGCCAGGGGCTCGGTCAGCGCGGCGTGGTCGTCGGCCAGCCCGTCCGGTACCCGCAGGAGGAACGACTCCTGCAACACCGCGCGCTGGGCGAACCCGCCCGGCGAATCGGGGGAGAGGCCGAGGTCCACCGCCCCGGACGGGCCGAGCACATGGGGCACCGAGACCACGCGCGTCCCCGGCGGGAAGCGGCGGGACGTGCCGGGCCCCGCCTCCAGGACCTCGGCGCAGAACTCGTGCCCCAGGACGATCCGCGGCGTCCGGTCGCCGAGGCCGGCCAGCGCGTCGACCAGGTGCAGGTCGGACCCGCAGATCCCGGCCGACAGCGGCGCGACCAGCACCTGCCCCTCGGCGGGCACCGGCTCGGGCACCTCCCCGGTCGCCACGCCTCCGGCGGCGGTGAAAGCAGCGAGCATGGCCTCTCCCCATCAATCGATACTTAAGTATCAATTGATACTTGACTCCATAAAGGGCGGCAAGGGCCGGACATTGATCCAGGTGACGCAGTCGACCATGGATTTCCCCTCATATCCATACATCATCTACTTGATTTTTTATACACATAGTCAGCGCCGGCATGGCGGTCGAGCACCTCTTCGCGCCGCGCCCACAGCCAGGGCCGCAGCCCGGCGGAGATCATGCGCTCGGCCATGGGCGTTCCCTGGGGGCCGAGACCGATGAACCCGTAGGTCATGACTTCGGTTCCGAGGTCCGGGGCTGTAGCAGCCGCAGGATCAGTTCGACGAGGCGCTCGGCCGGCCGGTCGCGCTGGATGACCGTCGGGATGAGGACACGGGCCACGATGGCGCCGAGGAGCATGTCGAAGACGTCGTCGGGGTTGACGTCCGGGCGGACGCTGCCGGCCGGCGCCGCCTGGAGGATGTCGTTGAACTGGGGCCGTGCCGACACCGCCAGCCAGGTCTCCGGTGCCGCCGTGCGTCCGGCCGACTGGTAGGTCGCCAGCAGGCCCGGCATGGCGGCCCGCGCCGCCGGGGCGCCCATCGTCGCCAGGTAGCCGTGGATGAACCGCCGGAGGTCGGCCCGCAGGTCACCGGTCGCCCGCACCGTGGTCGAGGCGAAGCCGGGGAAGACGGCCTGCTCGATGATCTCGACGCGCGACGGCCAGCGCCGGTAGATCGCCGACGCGTGGACGCCGGACCGCGCGGCGATCGCCTGCACGGTCGCCGCCTCGAAGCCCCGCTCCTCCAGCAGTTGCCGGGTCGCGTCGAGGACACGGGCGTCGATGCTGGTGTCCCTGGGGCGGCCTGGTGCTCGGAACTGGTCGTGTGCCATGGGCCGATGATACAGTCGCGAACCGTAATACAGGAAGGTATGTCCTATAAAGCGGGAGGCGGGGATGAGCGAGTCCGAGGACCTGCGGGCGGTGGTCGCCGCGCTGGAGGCCAGGGTGCGCCTGCTGGAGGACCAGCTGGAGATCACGCAGCTCGTCGCGCGGTACGGCCCGGCCGTGGACAGCGGCTCGGCCGAGGACGCCGCCGCCCTCTGGACCGAGGACGGCACGTTCGAGGCGGTCGGCGCGATCACGATGCGGGGCCGCGACGAGGTCGCCCGCATGGTGCGCGGACGCGGCCACCAGGGCCTGATCCAAGGAGGCTGCGGCCACGTGCTCACGGTGCCCCACGTCGTCGTGGACGGAGACGAGGCCGAAGGCCGCAGCTACGCGCTCAACATCCGCTGGGACGCCGAGGCCGACAGGTTCTGGGTGGCACGGGTGTCGGCGAACACCTGGAAGTGGATCCGCACGGCGGAGGGCTGGCGCATCACGGAGCGCGTGAACGCCAACCTGGACGGCACACCCGAGCACCGCGAGATGCTGGCCCCCCGCAAGGAGGAGCCATGACGGAGTCCGCGCGGTCTCAGCGGGGTCGGGTCTTCTCCAGCAGAGGCTCCGTGACCGCCGCGATGGTGCCGAGCGGCGCCTCCAGTTCTTCGGCCACCGCTCGCGCGACCAGCACGTCCTTGTACACGAAGCGCCCGGCGGCTTCCACGAGCGTCTGAGCCGAACCCATCCGGGCGACGAGGTCGAGCGCGTGGCTGGCGCCGCTGCACGTGCGGAGGGCGGAGGCCAGCCGCGCCGGGTAGATGCCGAACGCCTCGCTCAGGCGTGCCGCCTCCAGGGCGAGTTCGATGTGGGCGCCGAAGAGCAGGTTGTTGAGCAGTTTGACCCTCTGGCCCGAGCCGAGCGCGCCGAAGTGCACGACCTGGGAGGCGTAGGCGTCGAAGAGCGGCAGGCACCGCTCGACGTGCTCGGCGTCGCCACCGGCGAACAGGGTCAGCGATCCCGCGGCGACCTGCGCCGGACCGCCGCTGCCCGGGGCGTCCACGACACCGACGCCCCGTGCCCGCGCGTGCGCGTCGATGGCCTCGACGGTGCGGGGGCTGCCCGTGGTGTGCACGACGAGGACGGAGCCCGGCGCCATCGCTTCGATGAGACGGCCTTCCAGGACGACCTCGCGGACCTGCTCGTCGCTGTAGACGTAGACGATCACCACGTCCGTGCCCTCGGCGGTACCGGTGAGCGCCTCGACGCAGCGCACGCCGTCCTTCTCCAACGCGGCGCGGACCTCCGGCCGCCGGACGAACGCGCGGACCTCGTGCCCGGCGGCCAGCAGCCGTCCGATCAGCGGCCGCCCCATCTCGCCCGTGCCGATGACGCCGACCCGCGTCATCGCGGCACCACGATGATGCGGGCGGGGCCGCCGGCGTCCCTGGCCTGCTCCAGCGCCTGCGGCACGCCGTCGAGGCCGACCGTCCAGCCGAACATCGGGGCGACGTCGATGCGGCCGGCGCAGACCTCCTCGAACGCCTCGTTCCAGTGCGTCATCGACGGGCCGCCGCCGAACTGGATGTTCAGTCCCTTGCGCTTGGCGACCATGGTGTGCAGATGGTCGCCCTGAGGCGGGCCGCCCGCGGAGAAGATCCGTGTGCCGCGCTGGCAGCCCTTGACGATGGCGTCCAGGACACCGGGGACGCCCACGCACTCGAAGACGACGCAGCCGGGCAGATCCAGCATCCCCATCATGTCGCGGACCGGTTCCGGTGAGCCGAGCGCGACCTGCCGCCAGGTCTCGTACGGCGACACCTCGGCCGGGTCGACCAGCACGTCGGCGCCCATGGCCCTGGCCGCCTCGCGGCGTGAGGCGACGAAGTCCACCGCGATGACGGGGCCGGCCCCCAGCCGCTTCAGCGACGCCACGGCCGACAGGCCGATGGCTCCGCAGCCGATGACCAGCGGTACCTCCTTGGCCGTCACCGCCGCCCGCTTGGCGTACGACCAGCCGACGGCGATCGCGTCGGCGATCGACACCAGCTCGCTCGGCAGCTCGCCCGGCACCACCTGGACCATGGCCTCGGTCAGCAGGAAGTACTCGCCGAACCCGCCGGGTGCCTCCGGGCTCTGGCCGATGATCCGCACGCCCTCCCGTGTCGCGAGCGCCGGAATCGAGCTCACCCGCGTACCGGCGGCCCAGCGGCGCCGTGTCCCGGGGCCGTAGTCGACGACCTCGGCGCAGTACTCGTGTCCCATGACGATGTCGGCGTCCGCGTCGTAGCGCGACAGACCGCTGTCGTCCTCGGCGTCCCCCTCGGGATGGTCCATGAAGTGCAGGTCCGACGCGCAGATGCCGCACGCCAGCGACCGCACCAGCACCTGCCCGGGGCCGGGCACCGGGTCGGCCGTCTCACGGACCTCGACGGCCCCGCCTCTCAGCACGGCAGCGCGCATGTCCCCTCCCTCCCCATGCTCCTAATTTCGAGAGACGGTATCCTATAATGTGGAGCGAGGGAACCCCGGGTGCGACTTCCCGGGAGAGCCTTGTGGAATAAAATTAATCATATAAAATAAACATGTTCGCGGGTGAGGCGGCACCGCCCACCTTCCGGAGGGTCCCGGCCCCTGCGCCTGTCGGGTGATCCGGAGGGCGTGGCGCGGATCGCAGGTCGCCCCCGCCTCGGGATCGCAAGCCGGGGTGTGCGCCGATGGTGCGTGCACCCAAGCTTGCGATCTCCTTGTTCAGTGGCCTGCCGCGTCGAATATTCGTATGGTCAGCACGGTCAGAGTGTGCTTTCCGCTGGTGAAACGGCCTTTCGCATCGAGGTATTGCAAGATCCGGTCGGACTGTGGCAGCCTTCGCGATGAGGCGCAGCTCACACTCGATCGTCTCCTCGCAGGCGATCTCCTGGCGTGTCGGAGATTGACAATGCCTTCGTTCTTTTCGGGAAGAACGTCAAAGATCACCCTTGGCCTGAGCGTGCTCTCCCTCCTCACGGCCTGTGCCAGCACCGCCGACTCCACCTCGGGCGGCGGCTCCCAGGGCGTGACGGACAAGACCATCAAGGTGGCGGGTCTTCTCACCAAGACCAGCCCGATCGGCTACTCCACGGCCGAGGCGGAGCTCGGCGCCAAGGCGCGTTTCGAGCGTGCCAACGCCGAGGGCGGCGTCAACGGCCGCAAGATCGAGTTCGCCGGTGCGGAGAACGACTCGATGGACCCCGCCACGGGCCTTGCCGCGACCCGCAGGCTCGTCGAGAAGGACGGGGTCTTCGCGATCGTCCCCGTCAGCGCACCGAGCTTCAGCGGCTCGGAGTACCTGGAGCAGAAGAAGGTGCCCTGGTTCGGCTGGGTGACCAGCCCGAACCAGTGCGGGCTGGCCACCGCCTTCGGCTACAACGGCTGCCTCACCCCCAAGCCGGGCGTCAAGCTCGCGCCCTGGTGGGGCGATCAGATCGCGGCCGAACTCGGCGGCAATGACAAGACGGTCTGGCTGCAGGGCACCGACACCACGGCGAGCAAGGCCGGCACGGAGGTGATCCGCCAGACCTTCGCCGACTCCGGTTTCAAGATCGCTGGTATGGCGACCACGGTCCCCGCCGGGGCGCCGCCGCAGGACTGGCTGCCCTACGTCAACAAGGTGAAGACCAGCGCCGGCGGCGGATGGCCGGACGTCGTCGTCTCCATCATGTCGGGGGTCAAGCACAACAACGGCTTCTACACGGCGCTGAGGAAGGCCGGATACAAGGGCGTGATCACCGACGCGACCAGCTACGACCCCAAGGTGCTCGCCGACCCGCAGAGCGTCGCGGCGCTCGAAGGCGTCTACATCGGCCTGCAGGTGTCGCCGTTCGAGTCGCAGTCCCCGGAGGTCGCGCGGATGAAGCAGGACCTGCGGAAGGTCGGCGGCGACGGTCTCGTGTTCAGCCAGCAGATGGCCATCGGCTACTGGTCGGCGGACGTCTTCCTCAAGCTGGTGGAGAAGACGGGCGAGGACCTGACCCGCGAGAACTTCCTGAAGGCCTCGGAGGGCTTCTCCTATGAGAACCCCGGGTTCGGCAGGGTCGCCTACCCCGCGAACAAGACGGTCTCCTCCGGGTGCGGCGCCCTGGTGCGCATCGAGGGCGGCGGGTTCCGCGTCGCCCAAGAGCTGAAGTGCGTCGACCCGGTCAAGTAACCCCCACGTCTGCCCGCCCGCCGCGGCGCCTCCCCCGCGTGGGCCGGCGCCGCGACGGGCCGCACCCCGGGATTGATGTATGACGGAATTCATTGGTTATGTCGTTAGCGGCCTGGTCACCGGGGGGATCTTCGCCCTCATGGCCTCGGGCCTCACCCTCACCTACGCGACGACGGGCGTGTTCAACTTCGCCCACGGTGCCGTCGGTTTCACCTCCGCGCTCGTCTTCTTCGAACTCACCACGGGGGCGGGCTGGCCGACCTGGATCGCCGGCCCGACCGCGGTGGCCTTCGCCGGTCCCGTGCTGGGCGGCCTGCTGCACAAGGTGATGTTCCGGCGGCTGGCGTCGGCGGGCGAGACCGCGCAGATCGTCGCGACGATCGGCCTGAACATCGCGCTGCCCGCTCTCGGGCTCGGCCTCATCGACCTGGGCAACGAGGGGTTCGGCCTGCATCTGCCCGGTGTCACCGAGGGAGGGGCCGCGCGCGGGCTGGGCCCGAGGCCGGTCGAGACCTGGGATCTGGCGGGCGTCACCCTGGACTCCGACCAGCTCATCGCCTTCGCGGTCGCGCTGCTGATGGCGGTGCTGCTGTGGGCGCTGATGAGCCGCACCCCCCTCGGGCTGCGGATGCGCGCCGCCGTCGACCGCCGCACGCTGGCCGAACTGCGCGGCGTCGACGTCGACCGGGCCTCGGGGCAGGCGTGGATGCTCGGCTCGACGCTGGCCGCGGTGGCCGGGATCCTCGCCGTGCCCACCCTGGGCCTTGACTCCTCGGCCTTCCTCGTCCTGCTGTTCACCTCGGCGACCGCCGCGGTGTTCGGCCGCCTGGTCTCCATCCCGCTCACCTTCGCGGCCGGCCTCGCGCTGGGCGTCCTGCAGAACCTCGTCGCCGGATACGGCGACTTCGCGTCCGGCGTCACCGGGATCCGGACGGCGGTGCCGGTCCTCCTGCTGTTCGTCGGGCTGATCATCTTCAACCGCTCCCGCGGCCGGGTGGCGGGCTCCATCGCCGAGGACCCGCCGCCGCCGGACTACCTGGCCGATCTGCCACGGTGGCGGCGGACCCTGCCCTGGGCGGTGTCGCTCGCCGCGGTGCTGGTGTGGATGTTCACGATCGGCGACTCCTACTGGGTAGGCGTGCTCTCCCAGGGGCTGCTGCTCGCCCTGATCTTCTGCTCGTTCGTCGTGGTCACCGGCATCGGCGGCATGGTCAACCTGGCACAGGCCGCCTTCGCCACGATGGCGGCGCTCACCGTGGGGCTGGCGCTCGACCGGGGGCTGCCCCTCGGGCTCGCGATCGTCCTGGGAGTACTGGCGGCGGCCGTGGCCGGGATCGTCGTGGCACTGCCCGCGCTGCGGCTGGGCGGCAAGGTGCTGACCCTCGCCACCCTCGCCCTGGCGCTGCTGGCCGACCAGGTGCTCTTCCAGATCGAGGGCTTCGGCAACAGCACGCTCGGCTGGCAGATGCCCGCGATCTCCCTGGGATTCACCGACACCGACGACCCCCGCACCCGGGTGGTCCTGCTGCTGGCGCTGATCGGCCTGGTCGGGCTGCTCATCCGCAATCTGGAGCACTCGGCCTCCGGACGCGCCATCCTCGCGGTGCGCTCGGCCCCGTCGGCGGCGCAGGTCATCGGCATCTCGGCCACCCGCACCAAGATCACCCTGTTCGTGCTGGCCTCGGCGATCGCCGGGCTCGGCGGTGTGCTGTTCGGCGTCTTCAACAGGATGATCACCATCACCGACATGCCGGCCGCCGTCGGCTTCGTCTGGCTGGCGGTCGTCGTGGTGCAGGGCGTGCGGCGGGTCGGCGGCGCGGTCCTCGCCGGCCTGTTCATGGTGTTCGTGCCGGAGATCCTGCACACCTTCACCGACTCCCAGCATCTGGCGATGGCGCTGTTCGGGCTGGGAGGCGTCGGGCTGGCCATGCATCCGGACGGGATCCTGTCCCAGGCCGCCGAGCAGCGCTACCAGCGGCGCCGCAAGCGGGAACGGGCGGAGCGCGCCAAGGCCGCGGTGGAGGAGAGCGTCGCGTCCGTCGATCTGGCCAGGACGTCCGAGCCGGGCGGGACGCCGGGGAAGGAGGCGCTGACCGTCAGGGAACCGTCGCCGGCCGTGGGGGAGCAGCCTTCGGCGGTGGACGCGCTGCGTCTGGAAGGCGTGGTGGCGGGCTACGGCGACACGACGGTGCTGCGCGGCGTCGACCTGGCCGTACCGGCCGGGCAGGTGGTGGCGCTGCTGGGCGCCAAAGGCGCCGGGAAGTCCACGACGTGCATGGCGGCGGCCGGCACCGTGCCGCTGACCTCGGGACGGGTGCACATCGGCGGAACCGACGTCACCGCGCTTCCCGCGCATCGCAGGGCGGACACGGGACTCTTCCTCGCCCCTGAGGGACGCGGCGTGTTCCCCGGCCTGACCGTCGATGAGAACCTCGCGCTCCTCCTGCCGGAGGACGTCCGCAAGGAGGTGTACGAGCGGCTGCCCTCGCTGGCCGGACGCCGTGCCGTCGACGCCGGCGCCCTCTCCGGCGGCGAGCAGCAGATCCTGGCGCTGGCGCCCGCCCTCGTACGGCCGCCGCGCGTCCTGATCGCCGACGAGCCGTCGCTCGGGCTCGCGCCGCTGGTCGTCGACGAGATCTTCCAGATCTTCGACGAGCTGCGGCGGAGCGGCGTCGCCCTGCTCGTGGTCGAGGAGAAGGCGGGCGAGGTGCTCGCGCTGGCCGACACCGTCGCCTTCATGAGGCTCGGCCGCGTGGTGTGGAGCGGCGCCCGCTCCGAGGTCGACGACGACCTGCTGACGAACGCCTACCTGGGGGCCCTGGAGGTATCCGCGCCCTGACGACGTGATCTCCTCGGTGGAGGCGGGCCCTGCCGTCAGGAAGGGCACCGCCTCCCGCTCATTCGCATTCTTTCCCTCCCGTTGGGTGGCGGATGCCGGTCGACGGTGTTGGAAGGAGTGTGACGGAGGGGGCGAGAGGATTGAGCACCCGGACGGAAGAGGCGGACGAGAAGGTCATGACGGTGGCCGCCAGGCTCTTCTCGGAGCTGGGCTATGACGTGACGACCCTCGGGATGATCGAGGACGCCGTGGGGACCGAGGGGGAGGGGTCCGAGCTTCTCCACCAGGGTAAACGGCAGGTCTACTACCGGATCCTCGCCCGCTACCACGCGCTGGAGACGGACCGGCTGCGATCGGTGATGCGGGAGGCACCCGAGGGCGCGGAGGGGGTCCACCGGCTGGTGGACGCCTTCTTCGACTTCGTGGTCGACTATCCCGAGGTCTCCGCCCTGTGGCAGCAGCGCGGGCTCCAGGACGCCGCGGACCTCCGTTTCCCCGAGGAGGAGTTCCCTCCGCCGCTGCTGGCCATGATGGACGGCCATCCCTGGCAGGGACTCCCCTCCGACCTCGACCTGGACTTCGTCGGCTGGATGGTCCTCTGGACCGTGGGCGGCTACATCCACAACAGCCGCTACATCCGCGGCCCCGCCATCCCCCGTTTCCGCGCCCGCCTCCACGAGGTCCTCGACCGGCTCCTTTGAGCCGCGTTCGCGACGCCGTGGACGCCTCCGCGTGTCCTGACGGCGTTGTCGCACCATATCCGCTGCTCAGCGCTCTTTGAAGATCATCTTGCGGCGGACGGAGAAGATCATTACCTGAAGACTATGTGGTGTTTTGTCGCTTTTTTAGGCGGCGGCACCTCGTGAACGAACACTCTTGACGCGGCGGGGTCCTCCTGGTTTTCTTACGTGCACTGAACTTCAGTACACGGAATAATCCAAGTGCGAGTGGATGAGGAGTGCCGCATGACCCCGGTCCCACCCCCGGTCCCATCGCCGCGTACGGCCCAGACCGACTACTACGACAGCCTCAAGGAGGTGAAGGTCTCTCCGCTGTGGCGGATCCCCGGGACCACCGACCCCGAGCCGGACGTCCCCGAAGTGCCGTACGTCTGGCACTTCCGCGACCTCGAACCGCTGCTGCACCGGGCCGATGAGGCCATGACGCTCGGGGTGGACGACGCCGACCGCCGCGCGCTCAACGCCTTCAACCCCTCCCGGGTGTTCGGCACGACGCACACGCTGGTCGCCGGCTACCAGCTCGTCCGGCCGGGGGAGATCGCGCCCGCCCACCGGCACAGCCCGGGGGCCATCCGCTTCATGCTCAGCGGATCGGGCTTCACCACCGTCGAAGGCGAGCCGGTCTTGATGGAGCCCGGCGACCTGGTCCTCACCCCGGCGGACACCTGGCACGACCACCGGCACCCGGGCGTCGAGCCGATGATCTGGCTCGACGGGCTCGACGTCCCCTTCGTCAAGCAGATGCGCGCCAACTTCTACGAG
This sequence comes from Actinomycetes bacterium, assembly GCA_023425615.1. GTDB lineage: Bacteria > Actinomycetota > Actinomycetes > Streptosporangiales > Streptosporangiaceae > Actinocorallia. The sequence continues at coordinate 5,037 of JAFACJ010000779.1, read as the reverse complement.
GACCATCCCGGCGGCGGCCTGCAGCCCCTCGACAAGCCCGAGGGCTACAGCGTCGACCGCTACGGCGCCGGCCTCACTCCGGTCGCCGCGCGCCCCGCCCGCCCCCATTCGCCGATCATGAACTACCGGTGGGAGACGACGTACGCCGCGCTCTGCCGCCTCGCCGAATCGGATGCGGACCCCTATGACGGTGTGAAGCTCGAGTACACCGACCCGCTGACCGGCGGGCACGTCCTGCCGACCCTGGCGTGCTACCTCACTCTGCTGTCCAGGCCGACCAAGCGGCAGCGCCATGTCTCCAGCTCGGTGTTCTGCGTCGCCAAGGGGAGCGGCCACAGCATCGTCAGCGGACACCGCCTGGATTGGGAGGAGAAGGACTTCTTCGCCCTTCCCGCCTGGAGCTGGTACGCGCATTTCCCCGACCCCGGCACCGAGGCCGTGCTCTTCGAGATGAGCGACCTGCCCCTCCTCGAACCGTTCGGCCTCCAGAAGAAAGAGGTCGAGGCATGACGACCGAGATCATCATCGTCGGCGGCGGAATCGGGGGCGTCTCCACGGCGCTCTCCTGCGCCCGCCAGGGCTTCCCCGTCACCGTCCTGGAGCGCGCCCCCGAGTTCGGCGAGGTCGGCGCCGGCCTCCAGGTCGGTCCCAACGCCTGGCGCGTGCTGGACTCCCTCGGCGTCGCGCGCCGCCTGAGCGGACGCGCGGTGCTGCCCTCACGCTGGGCGCTGATGGACATCGTCACCGGCAACGAGATCTTCTCGCTGCCCTTCGGCGTGAAGTTCGAGTCGCGTTACGGCGCGCCCTACGCGGTCATGCACCGCGGCGAACTGCTGACGGCGCTCCTCGACGCCTGCCGGGCGACGGGCCTGGTCAGACTGCTCGCGGGGAAGGAGGTCGTCGCCGTCGAGCAGGACGACGAGTCCGCCACCGCGCGCTGCTCCGACGGGTCGTCCTACACCGCAGACGCGCTGGTCGCCGCGGACGGGCTCCGGTCGACGATCCGCGCCCGCTTCCTCGACCCCGAACCACCGCTGGTCTCGCCCTATGTCATCTACCGGGGACCGGGACCGCGGCCCGAGGGCGTCGAGAACGCGGTGATGCTCTACGTCGGTGACGGCGTCCACTACATGCAGTACCCGATCAGCGGCGGCACGATGCTGAACCGGGTCGCCTCCTTCAAGTCCACGCGCGGCGAGCCAGGATCACCCGGCTGGGGCACACCCGAGGAGCTCACCGAGCGGTTCGCCGACGCGATCCCCTACGTGCGGGAGGCCATCGGCGAGATGGACCTCGACCGGCGGTGGCCGCTGTGCGACCGCAAGCCGATGGCGGGCTGGGCGCAGGGCCGCATCACCCTGCTCGGCGACGCCGCGCATCCGATGAACCAGTATCTCGCGCAGGGCGCCTGCCAGGCACTGGAGGACGCGCTGGCGCTCGGCGCCGCGCTCGCCGCCGCTCCCGAGGACCCCGCCGCCGCGTTCGCCTCGTTCGAGAAGGCGCGCTATCCGAGGGTCTCCGCGGTGCAGGAGTTCACCCGCTTCATCGGCGACTTCTGCCACTTCGGCGGGGCCGCGGCCCTGCTGCGCGACCACTTCCTCGGCGGTCTCGACGCCGCCGACCGCTACGACTACCTCGACTGGCTGTACGCGGAGGGCGGGTCCGCTCCCCGGATGCCCGACCACGTCGACCTCTACGCCCTCGCCGGCGACGTCCGCGAGAGCCGGGTGAGGAGCTGACATGAAGCGCTACGCGGTCATGCAGGGCCCCAACCTCAACCGGCTCGGCAAACGCGACCCCACCCGCTACGGACGGACCACGCTCGCCGAGATCCAAGCCGACCTCGACCGGCGGGCGCGGGACCTGAACACCGAGATCGCGCACTTCCAGTCCAACCACGAGGGCGCGCTGATCGACTGGCTGCACGAACAGCAGGACCGGGAGGGCCTGGCCGGGATCATCCTCAACCCGGCCGGTCTCACCCGGGCCGGCTGGTCACTGCGGACGGCGGTGCAGGACGCGGGCGTTCCGCTGGCCGTCGTCCACCTGTCCGAACTGCATCGCTACGGCGCCGAGCCGGAACCCGACATCTTCCTCCCGGTGGCCAACGTCTACATCGCGGGAGCGGGCTGGCTCGGCTACCGGCTGGCGTTCGAGGCGCTGTGCACGAAGGCGGGGGAGCTCCCATGAGGCTGCTCGGCCGCGTGGGGCTCGCCGCGGTCGCCGCGCTGTACGTGCTGCCGATCGTCATGACCGTGTACGGGGCGTTCCGCACCGCGCCTCCGGGACTGCCGGGTTCCTTCAGCCTGAACGGCATGGCCGACGCGTTCTCCGACCCCGCGACCTACACGACGCTCGCCGACTCGCTCTGGCTCGCGGTGATGGCGGGGAGCACGGCGACCGCCCTCGCCGTGGCGTTCGCCTGGATCGTCACCCGGTCCGACGCGGCGCTGCGACGGATCGTCACCCCGCTGATGGCGGTCGTCCTCGCCACCCCTCCGCTGTTCTTCGCGCTGTCCTGGAACCTGCTGGGCACCCCCAGATTCGGGTTGATCAACGAGATGCTCGGGGCGGTGGGACTGCCCGACACGCTCGCGGTGACCGGCCGCTGGGGAGTGTGGTTCGTGCTCTCGCTGAAGCTCTGCTCGCTCGGCTACCTCGTCCTCATCGGCCCCTTCCGCGCCATGGACCGGCGACTGGAGGAGGCGTCGCTGATCTCGGGGGCCGGGCGGCTGAAGACCTTCGCGCGGATCACCGTGCCGGTGATGGCGCCGGCCGTGACCTCCGTCTTCATCATCGGGTTCGTCATCGGGCTGATCGTCCTGGACATCCCGCTGATCGTCGGGCGGCCCGCCGGGTTCCAGGTCTTCGCCACGCAGATCTTCGACTTCGCCAACGACGAGATCCCGCCCGACTACGCCGCGGCCAGCGCCCTGGCCCTGGTGCTCATCGCCATCGTCGTGATCCTGGTCGCCCTCAGATGGCGGCTGCTGGGCGGCCGGCAGTTCACCACCGTCAGCGGCAAGGGCGCCAAGTCCGAGCCGTGGGACCTCGGCCGCTGGACCTGGCTGTGCAACGCCTTCGTCCTGGTGTACGCGCTGCTGGCGGTGGTGCTCCCGGTCGTCCAGATCATCCTGGGGTCGCTCCAGCCGGTCTTCGGCGTCAACCGCTTCCTCACCGACAACTACCGGGCGCTGCTGGAGGACCCCCAGGTCATCCCGGCCATCGTCAACACCGCGCAGTACGCCGTCATCGGAGGCGCGCTCGCCGTCGGCGTCGCCCTGCTGCTCGCGATGGTCGGCAGGCACGGCACGGAGCGGCTGCGGCGCGGCCTCGACCTGGTCACCTGGCTGCCCTGGGCGGTGCAGGGCGTCATCCTCGGTCTCGCGCTGGTGTGGATGTTCCTCGCGGTGCCGTTCCTGCGGCCGCTGTTCGGAACCGTCACGATCGTGCTGATCGGGCTGGTCATCGCCTCCACCCCGATCGCGGGCCGCGCCGTGGACGCCGCGCTCGCCCAGGTCGGCCGCGAACTGGAGGAGTCGGCCCGGGTGTGCGGCGCCTCGCCGGCGCGCATGGGCGTGGGCATCGTCGCCAGGCTGATCCTTCCCACCTGCTGCGCGGCCTGGCTGATCACCGCCATCCAGATCGCCGGCAACTTCGAGGTCCCGGTCCTGCTGTCCAGGCCCGCCAACCAGCCGGTCGCCGTGCTCGTCTTCCAGCTCAACTCCCAGGGCCAGGTCACCCAGGCCGCGGCGCTGTTCGTGCTGGTCTTCGGCGTGGTGATCGCGCTGGCACTCCCGCTCGCCGCGATCGTCTGGGCGGTCCGCCGCAGGGGCGGGCGCCGCAAGGCACCGGCCAGAGCCACCACCCCGCAGGACCGGACGCCGGTACCCGCCCACGCGGCGTCCATCAAGATAGGAATGAGATAGCCATGGCCGACGTCATCATCCGGGGGCTGACCAAGAGATACGGCGACCACACCGTCGTGGACGGGCTCGACCTCGACATCGCCGACGGGGAGTTCCTCACCCTCCTCGGGCCCAGCGGCTGCGGCAAGACCACCACGCTGCGCTGTATCGCCGGTCTGGAGAAGCCGGACGAAGGCGAGATCGTCATCGCAGGGAAGGTCGTCGTCGGAGACGGCGTCTTCGTCCCGCCGGAGAGGCGCGACCTCGGGATGGTCTTCCAGAGCTACGCGCTGTGGCCGCACATGACCGTCCGGGGTAACGTCGCCTACCCGCTCAAGATGCGCCGCACCCCGCGGGCGCAGGTGGAGGAGAGGACGCGCGAGGCGCTGGAGGCGGTGGGGCTCGCGCACCTCGCCGACCGGTCGGTGGGCGCGCTCTCCGGAGGCCAGCAGCAGCGCGTCGCGCTCGCCAGGGCGCTGGTGGCAAGACCCGGCCTGGTGCTGTTCGACGAGCCGCTGTCCAACCTCGACGCCCGGCTGCGTGCCTCCATGCGCGAGCAGCTGCAACTGCTGCACCAGCGGATCTCCGCCACCTCGGTGTACGTGACGCACGACCAGATCGAGGCGCTGACGCTCTCCGACCGGATCGTGGTCATGCACGACGGCCGCATCCAGCAGGCAGGCTCCCCCGAGCAGATCTACTCGGCGCCGGCCAACTCCTTCGTCGCCGACTTCGTGGGCTTTGAGAACCTGCTGCCCGGCGCCGTCTCCAAGGCCGCGGGTCCCCAGCTGCTCGTCGAGGTGGACGGCTTCCCCGACCCCCTCCAGGTGCGCGCCACCGGGGGAGCGCCCGAGGTGGGGGACCCGATCACCGTCGCCGTCCGTGCCAGCTCCTTCTTCCTGACGCCGTTCCCCGAACCGGCCGGGAACATGGCCACCGGCGTCCCCGGCAGGGTGATCACCGCCGCGTACCTGGGAGACCAGACCGAGTACACGGTGTCCGTCGGGCCGCACACCGTGTGGGTGCGCACGCCCGGGTCCGTAGCCGCGTCCCCCGGCGACTCCGTCGCCCTGGCTCCCCACCCCGGAGCCCTGCTCGCCGTGCTCTGAAGCCTCACCCACCCCTTCAC
>JAFACJ010000672.1 GCA_023425615.1 Actinomycetes bacterium | reverse complement strand
CGGGACGAGGGCGGCGCGCAGAACGCGGGCGCCGCCACCCCGACCGCCTCCTCCGGCACGGCCGCGGCCTCCACCCCTCCCGGCCAGGGGGTGCCGCCCGCCTACGCGGGCTCCTGGAGCGGCACGGTCCAGTCCAACAACACGGCGAACCCCAATCCGACGGGCGTCACCCTCACCCTCTCCGCGGGGACGGCCGGCGGCACCTGGACGGACGGCAAGGGCTGCGACCAGCAGCTGCGCTTCCTGCGCAGCGAGGGCCAGACCCTGCTGTTCCAGCATGTCCCCGGTGCCTGCAGCGGGGGGACGATCACCCTGACCCCCTCGGGTGATGTACTGAGGTACCAGTGGACCGACGGCCAGGGCCTGGTCTATTCCGGTGATCTAGCTAAGAGCGCGACTTAGTACGCTATCTGAGTGAACGCACCATTTGTCAGCCCTATCCAGGAGCTGCTGGACGACCTGCACTCCCGGCTCATCGAACTGCGCGCGGGTGAGGTCGCCACCTACATCCCCGAGCTGGGCAAAGCCGACCCCGACTGGTTCGGCCTCGCCGTCGCCACCCTCGACGGCACCCTGTACGAGGCGGGCGACAGCCGGGTGCCGTTCACCATCCAGTCGGTGTCCAAGCCGTTCGTCTACGCCCTCGCCCTCCAGGACCGCGGCCTGACCTCCGTGCTCAGGCAGGTCGGCGTCGAGCCCACCGGCGACGCCTTCAACGCCGTCCGCCTCGAACCCGCCACCGGCCGCCCCTACAACCCCATGGTCAACTCGGGGGCGATCGTCGCCTCCACCCTCGTCGGCGGCGACACCCTCGCCGAGCGCAGGGAGCGCATCCTGACCGGGCTCTCGGCCTTCGCTGGGCGCGAGCTCGCCGTCGACCGCACGGTGATGAGCTCCGAGGCCGCCACCGGCGACCGCAACCGCGCCCTCGCCTACCTCATGCACGGCGCGGGCACCTTGACCTGCGACGTAGAGGAGGCGCTGGAGCTGTACTTCGAGCAGTGCGCCGCGCTGGTGACCACCCGCGACCTCGCCGTCATGACCGCGACCCTGGCCGGTGGCGGGATCAACCCGCTGACCGGGGAGACGGTCGTGTCGGTGGAGGCCGCGGCCAAGGCCCTGACCGTCATGGCGACCTGCGGCACCTACGACTACGCGGGCGAGTGGCTGGTCCGCGCGGGGCTGCCCGCCAAGAGCGGGGTGTCCGGAGGGCTCATCGCCGCGCTGCCCTCCCAGCTCGGGCTCGGCTTCTTCAGCCCGCGCCTCGACGCGCGCGGCAACAGCGTGCGCGGCGTCGCCGCCTGCGAGGAGCTCTCCGAACGGTTCGGGCTGCACCTCATGCGCCCGGCCGAACGCTCGGGGCCGGTCTTCCACCGCACCCTGCGCGGCGACACCGCCCACTCCTCGCGGGTCCGCGCCCACGACGAGCGCACCGCGCTGGCCCGGCTCGGCGGCGCCATCCGCGTCTACGTCCTGCGCGGCGACCTGGCCTTCAGCAGCGCCGAGGCCGTCGTCCGCACCATCAGCCAGGACACCGAGTCCGTCCGCTGGGTCGTCCTCGACCTCAAGCGCGCCGGACGTGTCGCGTCCGTCGCCGAGACCCTGCTGGAGGGCCTCGCCGCCAAGCTGAAGGAACGCGGCATCACCACGGTCGTCGTCGACACCGAGCAGGGCGTGAAGATCCCCTCGGCCGTCCTCTCCGAGACCAGGGACGCGGCGCTGGAGTGGTGCGAGGACGCGCTGCTGCGCTCGGCGGGCGCCTCCCGCGACACCGTCCCGCTGGCCGAGCAGGATCTGCTGCGCACCCTCGACCCGTTCCTGGTCACCGCGCTGGAGGCGTACCTGGAGCCCCGCGAGTACGCGCCGGGCGAGCGGCTCCTGGAGGACGTCGCGGCCCTGTGCTTCATCATCTCCGGCGGCCTGGCCCGCCAGATCATGGTCGGCTCACCGCCGCGCCCCGTCCGGGAGACCTCGATGGGCCCCGGCACCGCCGTGGGCCGTCTCGCGCTCATCGACGACGCCGAGCACACCCACCGCATCATCGCCGAGTGCCCGACCGCCTGCCTCGTGCTCACCACCAGGTCGCTGGCCCGCCTGGAGAGCGACTCGCCGCGCCTGGCCGACGCGCTGCGCTGGTCCATCGCCAACGCCATAGCCGCCCGCCTGCGCCGCACCGACACCGAGAACCACGCGCTCCTGCACTGAACGGGGGGCGGCGGATCTGGATTAGTCTCAGGGTCCGTGGCAGAAGAGATCTATGTGGGCAACGCCGATATCGACGCGCCCGAGGAGCGCGGCTGGCTCCTCGGGCACTTCAGGCCCGAGGGCGACGCCAGGCACAGCACCGACGTGGAGATCAAGTGGGGGGTGCACCCGCCCGGCGACGAGCGCGCCGCGTGGGTGCACGGCGAGCGCCGCACCGCCCTCCTGGTGCTGATCAGCGGCCGTTTCCGCATGGAGTTCCCCGGCCGCGACGTGGTGCTGGCCAAGCAGGGCGACTACGTCGTCTGGGGTCCGGGCGTCGACCACTCCTGGCACGCCGAGGAGGAGTCGGTCGTCCTCACCGTCCGCTGGCCCTCGGTCCCCGGCTACAAGGTCGAGGCGCGGGAGGCGGGGGCATGAGCGCGGCGCAGGGATGCCCGTGCGGGCTCGCCGAGCCCTATGAGCGCTGCTGCGGCAGGTTCCACCGCGGGGAGGGGACGGCGCCCACGGCCGAGGCGCTGATGCGGTCGAGGTACAGCGCCTTCAGCGTGGGGGACGCCGGCTACCTGCTGCGGACGTGGCACTCGGCGACCCGCCCGCCGGATCCCGGCGTGGACCGGCGGACGAGGTGGACGGGCCTGGAGGTCCTGGAGGCGGCCAAGGGCGGCCCGTTCGACACCGAGGGGACCGTGCGGTTCCGCGCCCACTATCTGGAGCGGGGCCGCAGGGGCCGGATGGAGGAGCACAGCAGGTTCGTCCGCGAGGGCGGCGCCTGGGTGTACGTGGGGCCGGTCTAGGCGAGGTCGAGCAGGGCCTTCTCCTGCTCGGGGGACAGGCCGACGCGGCGGCCGAAGACGGAGTCGGGCGACGTCCAGGACGAGGCGCGCATCCAGGCCCAGGTGTCGGCGACGGTCTCGGCGGCGGGGCGGCAGGCAAGGCCGTGGGCGAGCGCCTTGGCCGGGTCGCCGAGGTGCAAGGTGGCGTGGAGTTCGCCGGGGGGAAGCCAGATCGGCAGGTCGGTCCACGGTTCGACGCCGGCGGCGGCGATCTGCTCGGGGGCGAGCCAGCGGAACTCGGGTGCGGAGCCCGTCGCCGCGGCGCAGGCCGCCAGCAGGGCGCGGGTCGTGGTGTGGCCGGGCGGGGAGATGAGGTCGAAGGCGCCGCCGGTGGCCGGGTGGTCCAGCAGGAAGCGGGCCAGGTCGCGGGAGTCGATGTACTGCAAGGGTAGGTCGGCGGGGCCGGGGGCGGGGACCGTACCGCCACGGGAGACGCGGTCCAGCCACCAGGGCAGGCGGCCGATGTTCTCGTGGGGGCCGAGGATGAGGCCGGCGCGGGCGAACAGGGCGCGGTCTCCGAAGGACGCGGCGACGGCGAGTTCGCCGCCGAGTTTGGCCTGCGGGTAGGCGACGTCGCCGGCGTCGGGGGAGGCGCCGGTGACGAGCGGCGCGGTCTCGTCGGCTCCGGGCGGCCCCGGCTGGGCGTAGACGGAGCGGGAGGAGACGTAGGTGTAGTGGCCCGCGCGCCCGGCCAGCAGCACGGCGCTGTCGCGGACGGCGCGCGGGGCGCCCTTCCAGGTGTCGACGACCAGGTCCCAGGTGCCCTCGGTGAGGGCGCCGAGGTCGCCGAGGCGGTCTCCGGTCAGCGGTGTCGCTCCGGCGGGCGGCGGCGCGGTGCCGCGGTTGAAGACGGAGACCCGCCAGCCGCGGCGCAGCGCCTCCTCGGCCACGGCGCGTCCCACGAACTGTGTACCACCAAGAATGAGGACTTTCTCCATGTTTGTCCTTTTTGTGGTGAATGGGCACTGAGTGTCGTTAGTCTAATTTCAGGATGGATGTCGAACTTAAGGGTGAAATCGTGGAATTGTTGACTCCCGTTCGGGTTATCACTATCCAGGAGGAACACCCATGAAGAAGATGGTGATCCACCGGCCGGGAACGGTGAGCCTGCGCGGCAGCGCCAGCGCCAAGCACTCCGGCTGATCCGCCCGCGGCGCGGACGGGCTGGATCGCTCCAGGCGGCGGATCGGAGGAGCCGCGCGGGAGGGGCCGGCGACCCGTCCGCGCCGAGTGGGCGGATCAGCGCGGCAGCGCGTCGATCGCGCTGATGAACAGCTCGAGGCCGAACTCGAACTCCGCCTCGGGGTCGTGCGCGGTCAGCTCCTTGGCCAGCGCCGTCACCCGGGGGAACTCCCCGGGGTCGAGTTCGGCGAACGCCGTCGCGGGGTCGGACGGCAGGTAGTCCAGCATCCGCACCATGTCGGTCTCCCGGAGCTGGGCGCCCAGGGCGTAGGCGATGATCGCGCGCATCAGGCGCACCGAGGTCTGCCCGTCGAACCCCGCCGAGTCGGCGATCGCCAGCGCCCGTTCGATCGGCTTGACGCCGAACGGGAGCTCCACGCTGTGCGTGACGATGAGGTTCATGCAGGCCGGGTAGTCGTGCGCCACCCGGCGGAAGGCGCGGATGAGGGTGCGGGCCTGGGTCTTCCAGTCGACGTCGCGGTCGTCGTCCAGGGTGAGCCCCGA
>JAFACJ010000671.1 GCA_023425615.1 Actinomycetes bacterium | reverse complement strand
GAGCGGCACCGACGACCAGGAGTCGCGGCTGCCCGTCCTGGCCGAGGGCGACGTCCTGGAGGCGCTGGCGCTGCTGGCCGAGGGCCACTCCACCCGGCCTCCGGCCCGCTACACCGAGGCGTCGCTGATCAAGGAGCTGGAGGACCGGGAGATCGGCCGCCCGTCCACCTACTCCTCGATCATCGGGACGATCCTCGACCGCGGCTATGTCTTCAAGAAGGGCACCGCCCTGGTCCCGGCGTTCCTGGCGTTCGCGGTGGTCCAGCTCCTGGAGAAGCACTTCGGGAACCTGGTGGACTACGACTTCACCGCCCAGATGGAGGAGTCGCTGGATGCGATCGCCCGCGGCGAGACCGAGCGGGTGCCGTGGCTGCGCAGCTTCTACCACGGCGAGCACGGCCTCAAGGAGATGGTCAGCGACCTGGGGGAGATCGACGCCAAGGAGATCTCGTCCTTCCCGGTGAAGGACGACCCCGGGACCATGATCAGGGTCGGCAGGTACGGGCCGTATCTGGACCGGGACGGCGTCCGCTGCAACATCCCCGAGGAGCTGGCGCCCGACGAGCTGGACAAGGCCAAGGCCGACGAGCTGTTCGCCCAGCCCAGCGGTGACAGGGTGCTGGGCAAGGATCCGGAGACCGGCTACGAGATCGTGGCCAAGAGTGGCCGCTATGGCCCGTATGTCACCGAGATCCTGCCCGAGGAGGTCACCACGACCGCTTCCGGCCGCAAGAAGGCGGGGGCGCCCAAGCCGCGGACGGGTTCGCTGTTCAAGTCGATGTCCCTGGACACGATCACGCTGGAGCAGGCGCTGCAGCTCATGGCGCTGCCGCGGGTGGTGGGCGAGCTCGACGGCGAGCAGGTGACGGCGCAGAACGGCAGGTTCGGGCCGTATCTGAAGAAGGGCACCGACAGCCGTTCCCTCGCCTCGGAGGAGGACATCTTCACCGTCACGATCGACCAGGCCAGGGAGCTGTACGCGCAGCCCAAGCAGCGGGGACGCCGGGCCGCGGCGCCGCCGCTGCGGGAGCTGGGCACCGACCCCGCCTCGGGCAAGCAGGTCACGGTGAAGGAGGGGCGGTTCGGCCCGTACGTCACGGACGGGGAGACCAACGCCTCCCTGCGCAAGGGCGACGTGGTCGAGGCGATCACGATCCAGCGGGCGGCGGAGCTGCTCCAGGAGCGGCGGGAGAAGGGGGCCGCGGCCGGTCCCAAACCGGCGCGTAAGAGGACTGCCAAGTCCAAGGCGTAGGGACACCACCGCCGATACCCTGCCTGGCATGAACAATCCAGGCGTTTTCTCGATCAAGCCGTTCCGCCGGCTGTGGATCGCGCTCGCGCTGTCCGGCCTGGGGGACTGGCTGAGCGTCCTCGCGCTCAGCGCGTTCGCGTGGTCCATGGCGGAGGGGTACACGGCGGGGGCGTACGCGGTCGGCGCCGTGCTGGCCGCCGGGCTCCTCCCGGTGGTGATCTTCGGTCCGCTGGCCGGCGTCATGGCCGAGCAGCTCGACCGCAGGCTGACGATGATCGTCGCGGAGGTGCTGCGGCTCGGCCTGATCGTGTCGGTACCGATCGTGGGACGGCTGGAATGGGCGTTCATCGCCGCGTTCCTGATCGAGTTCGCCTCGCTCTTCTGGCGGGCCGCGGGCGAGGCCATGATCCCCGGCGCCGTGCCGCAGAAGTCACTGGAACCGGCCCGGAAGTCGGCGCTCCTCGCCGCGTACGGCTCGGCCCCGGTGGCAGGAGCGCTGTTCGCGGGCGTCGCCTTGGTCGCCAGAGCCGTGCTCCCGGGGCCCGACCTCGCGCTGTACGTCACCGCCGTGGTGTTCCTCCTGAGCGGCGTGACGGTGTTCTCGCTGAGCGGGGTACGGCACCCCGTCTCGGCGCCGTCCCTGACCGGGCGGATCCTGGACGGCTGGAAGTACACCGGCGGCACGCGGCTCGTCCGCGGCCTCGTCGTCGGCATCGGGGGCGCCTCGATCGCCTGCGCCGCGGTGATCGGCGTGGCGCGGCCCTACGTGGCGTCGCTGCACGGTGGGGACGCCGGGTACGGCATGGTGTTCGGCGCGGTCTTCGTCGGGGCGGGCCTCGGCCTGTTCCTCGGCCCGCGCATGCTTCCCGGCTTCAGCAGGAGGCGGCTGCTCGGCCTGACGCTCGCCTTCACCGCCGCCGTCCTCGTCCCGATCGCGCTGATCCACGATCTCGTCGCCCTGTTCTTCCTGTCGGCGCTGCTCGGGCTGGGCGCCGGGGCCGCGGCGGGCGGCGGCCACGCCCTGGTGGACACCGAGATCCGCGAGGAGCTGCGCGAGCGGGCCTCGGCCTATCTGGGGGCCGTGGCGCGGCTCGTGCTGATCGTCGTCGTGTGCGCGGCGCCGGCGGCGTCGGGGGCGATCGGCGCGCACCTCCTGCGCCTGGGCGATCTCGCCTACCGGGCGGACGGGACGAACGCCGTCCTGCTCATCGCGGCGCTGCTCACCCTGGTCTGCGGGCTGGTCTCCTATCGGCTGATGGACGACCGGCGCGGCATCCCGCTCCGGCGCGACCTGTCCGGCGCGCTGACCGGCGTCCCCTACGTCCCGCCCGTGCCGAAGAAGGAACGCGGCCTGTTCATCGCGTTCGAGGGCGGCGAGGGCGCCGGCAAGACGACGCAGGCGCGGCTGCTGGCGATCTGGCTGCGCGACAACGGCTTCGACGTCGTGACGACCCGCGAGCCGGGCGCCACCAAGGTGGGGATGCGGCTGCGGGCGATCCTCCTCGACCGCGAGACGACGGCGCTCTCCCCCCGGGCCGAGGCCCTGCTGTACGCGGCCGACCGGGCGCAGCACATCGACTCCGTCGTCCGTCCGGCCCTGGAGCACGGATCGATCGTCATCACCGACCGCTACATCGACTCGTCGCTGGCCTACCAGGGCTTCGGGCGCGATCTTCCGGTCGGTGAGCTCGGCGCCGTCAACGCGTGGGCGGCGTCCGACCTCAAACCGGACCTGACGGTCCTGCTGGACGTCACGCCGTCGGTGGGCCTCGGCCGGTTCGCCTCCCCCGCCGACCGCATCGAGTCCGAGCCGCAGGAGTTCCACGAGCGCGTCAGGCGGGGCTTTCGCGCCCTGGCCGAGGCCGAACCGCACCGCTACCTCGTCATCGACGCCGCGCTGGCGCAGTCGGAGATCACCCGACAGATCCAGGAGCGGGTGCTCGGCATCCTCCCCGACCCCGTTCCGGCCTCGGCGGAGGACATCACCTCGACCTTCCCGGTGATCACGGACGCCTGACCCCCGCGGACGGTCTAGCCTGGCAGGCATGACGGTGTTCGACGACCTGGTGGGTCAGGGGCCGGTCGTCGCGCAGCTGGAGGCGGCGGTGACGGCGGCCCGTCAGGGGACGGGCGGGATGACGCACGCGTGGCTGTTCACCGGCCCGCCCGGATCCGGCCGCGAGACGGCGGCGACGGCGTTCGCCGCGGCCCTGCAGTGCGCGCAGGAGCCGGCCGGGTGCGGATACTGCGCGAGCTGCCACCAGGTGCTCCAGGGCACCCACGCCGATCTGGAGCTGGTGCGCCCGCAGGGCCTGTCGTACTCGGTGAAGGAGACGCGCGAGCTCGTCCTGCGCGCGGCGTCGAGTCCGGGCGGCGGACGGTGGCGGATCGTGCTGTTCGAGGACGCCGACAGGGCGACGGAGGCCGCGGCCAACGCGCTGCTGAAGGCCATCGAGGAGCCGCCCGCGCGGACGGTGTGGCTGCTGTGCGCGCCTTCCCCCGACGATCTCGTCATGACGATCCGTTCGCGGTGCCGGCTGGTGACGCTGCGGACGCCGCCCGCGGACGCCGTCGCGCGTCTGCTCGTGCAGCGCGACGGCGTCGAGGAGGAACTGGCGGTCGAGGCGGCGCTGGCGGCGCAGGGCGACATCGGGCGTGCCCGCCAGCTCGCCTCCGACTCCTCGGCACGGCAGCGGAGGCGGGAGATCCTGTCGGTCCCGGCCCGGCTGACGGCCGTGGGGCCCGCCGTCATGGCGGCCGAGGCCCTGGTGAAGGCGGCCGAGGCCGAGGCCAAGGCCCTCACCGAGGAGCTGAACGAGGCCGAGACCACGGCGATGCGCCAGGCGCTCGGCGAGTCGGTCAAGGGGCGGATGCCGCGCGGCACGGCGGGGGCGATGAAGGAACTGGAGGACCGGCAGAAGTCACGGGCCACCAGGCTGAAGCGCGACGCCCTCGACCGCACGCTCCTCGACCTCGCGTCCTTCTACCGTGACGTGCTGACGCTGCGGTTCGGGGCGTCCGTGCCGCTCGTCAACGGCGACCGCCACCCGGAGCTTCAGGCGTACGCCGGGAGGCTCTCGGCGGAGGCGGTGCTCCAGCGGCTGGACGCGATCATGGCCTGCCGCAGGCGGCTCGCCGCGAACGTCAATCCGCTGCTGGCCGTCGAGGCGATGATGCTGGAGCTCCGCACCGGCTGAACCCGGCTCCTTTACCCCCGAGAACCTGTCACCGGCTGCTCACTCTCCGTAGTATCTGGAGGTCGGTCCAGTCTCGGGAGAAGTCATGCGGCACGTTCTCATCATCCTGTCCGCGGTGGCCGCCGTCACCGGAGCTTTCTTCGCGATCCCCGTGGAGGCGGAGCCACAGGCCGAACAGGAGTACCTCGTCCTCTACGACGAAGGAGCGGCGCCCGACGCGGCGCGCGCGGCGGTACGTGCCGCGGGGGGACGGGTGGTCGAGGAGAACACGGCGCTCGGTTTCGCGACGGTGCGCAGCAGCAGAGCGGCGTTCCTGCGCCGGGTCGGCGCCGCGCCCGGCCGGGCGGGCGCCCCCCCCCCCCCCCGCATAGGCCCGCGG
>JAFACJ010000653.1 GCA_023425615.1 Actinomycetes bacterium | reverse complement strand
ATGCGAAACCGGCGCCCCGCCACGGTGAGCTCATCGTGCCGCTCCCAGTCCAGGATCCGGGCGGCGGCAAGGTAGGCGTGGGGTTCGGACGCCGACCTCGCCTCCATCCGCAGATGCCCGGCCAGGTCATCACGTGAGCACTGGGGCGTCGCCTCGCCGAGGCTGATGACCCGCCAGTGCGCGCCGACCTGCTCGGCGACCCCGAACATGGGCCCCGCCAGGATGGTCACCGGATACCGGCGCCGCGCCCTCAGGGCGTCCTGGGCGACGAGCGCCTGGAGCGGGTCGGCGGCGGTGAGCTCCTGGAGCCCGCGTTCCAGGGCCTCGTCCTCATGGGGCATGCCCACATGCTCCCGCCTCTACCTCACTTGTGCAGCTTCTCTGTGCGATACCCGTATGATTTCGCTCTCTGGGACCTTCCGGTATGAGGATCCTTATACCGGAATAAAGATCTTCCTACCTCTCCTCGCCGGTCCGGCGCCCTCGGACGCCGGACCGTACCGGACTTCGCCGACCGCCTCAGGCGGGAACCCCCTCGGGGAGCGCGGTGAGGGCGCGTCCCACGACCGGGGGAAGGAGGCGGACGAGCTCGGACAACTCGGCCAGGTCCTCCTCGATGAGGGCCTGCGGGCCGTCGCACAGGGCGGTCTCGGGGTGCGGGTGCACGTCGATGATGACGCCGTCGGCGCCGATGGCCACTGCCGCGCGGGTGAGCGGCAGCACCAGGTCGCGGTGGCCCCGGAGTGCGACGGGTCGACGATGACCGGCAGGTGGCTGAGCTTCTGCGCCACCGGGACCGCCGAGATGTCCAGGGTGTTGCGGGTCGCCTTCTCGAAGGTGCGGATGCCCCGCTCGCACAGGACGATGTCGAGGTTGCCGCGCTGGGCGACGTACTCGGCAGACATCAGCCACTCCTCGATGGTGCCGCTCATCCCGCGCTTGATCATGACGGGCTTGCCTGCCTCGCCGACCGCCTGCAGCAGCGCGAAGTTCTGGGTGTTGCGGGTGCCGATCTGGAGCATGTCGGCGTACCGCGCCACCAGTTCGACGTCACGGGCGTCGACGACCTCGGTGACGACCGGCATGCCCGTCTCGGCCCTGACGTCGGCGAGGATCTTCAGGCCGTCCTCGCCGAGGCCCTGGAAGGCGTAGGGGGAGGTGCGGGGCTTGAACGCGCCGCCGCGCAGCAGGCTCGCCCCGGCGGACTTGGCCATGAGGGCGGCCTTGAGGGTCTGCTCGGGGGTCTCCACGGCGCAGGGACCGGCGATGAGGGTCATGGTGCCGGGTCCGATGGGGACGCCGCCCACCCGGACGACGGAGCGCTCGGCGTGGTGCTCCCGGCTGACCAGCTTGTAGGGGGCGGTGATCCGTACGACCTCGCCGACACCCCGCTGGCCGCGCAGGTTGAGCGCTCCGAAGCGCTCGGCGTCGCCGATCAGGCCGACGATGGTGCGGTTGACGCCGCGGCTCACGAAGGCCTCTCCGCCCGCCGCCTCCACGATCGAGACGACGTTGTCGATGTCGGACTCGGTGGCCTCCGGTGCCATCACGACGACCATGTGTTTCCCTCTCTAGAGAAGCCGAAAGCCCCGGGCTGGCGGGGCCCGGGGCTTTGGTGTGAAGCAGGTCAGCGCAACGCTCAGCTGACGATCACCCGTCCGGGCTCGCCATACCAAAAGAAGTAAACGACGTTACGCACGGGAAACAGCGTACGGCATTCTCGTGCGGGGTTCGCACAGCAGGGGGTGGGAAACCGACACGGTTCCGAAGGGTGGCAGGATGGCGGCAACATGACCCCTCCAGAGAAACCCTTGCCGCCGGGGCAGTACGTGCCCCGGGGATTCCCGGTGCTGCACTACGGTCCGGTACCCCGCTTCCGTCCGGAGAAATGGGACTTCAGGGTCTTCGGTCCCACCCTGGGCGGGGCGGAGGGCCGCTGGAACTGGGACGCCTTCCAGGAACTGCCGCACGACCGGATCGTCGCGGACTTCCACTGCGTCACCAAGTTCACCATTCCCGACAACCTCTGGGAGGGAGTCACCGGCCGCACCCTGCTGGAGCTCGTCCCCCCGCATCCGGACGTCACCCATGTGATGCTCTGGGCCGAGTACGGCTACAGCGCCAACATCAGGCTCGCCGACCTGGCCGAGAGCGGCACGGTCTTCGCCACCCGCCACAACGGCGAACCGCTCACCGCCGACCACGGCTTCCCCGTCCGGGCCGTCGTCCCGCACCTGTACGCCTGGAAGAGCGTGAAGTGGGCGCGGGGCATCGAGTACCTCGTCGGCGACCGCCGCGGCTTCTGGGAGGAGCGCGGCTACCACAACACCGCCGACCCGTGGCTGGAGCAGCGCTACTCCTACCAGGAGGACTGATCCCGGATCACGAAAGAGTAGTCACCTGGTGAAAGTGATTGCATGCGGAGAGTGAGGGCGGGAAAGTCCTTGCATGCTTCGTGTCCTCGCCGTCGATGACGAACCGCACGCCCTGGAGGAACTGGTCCGCCTGCTGCGCGCCGATCCGCGGATCGAGCGGGTCGCGCGGGCCTGCGACCCGGCCGAGGCGCTGCGCGGGCTGAGCCGGGTGCTGGCCGGCGACGACCGCCTGGACGCGGTCTTCCTCGACGTGCGGATGCCGGGCCTGGACGGGCTGGACTTCACCCGGCTGCTGTCGGGCTTCGCCGCGCCGCCCGCCGTGGTCTTCGTGACGGCGCACGAGGACGGCGCGGTGGCGGCGTTCGAGCTGGGCGCGGTGGACTACCTGCTGAAGCCGGTGCGGCCCGAGCGGCTGGCCGAGGCGGTGCGGCGGGTGGAGCGGGCGGCGCGGCGGGCGTCCGCCGAGCCGGGACCCGCCCCGGACGAGGTGATCCCGGTCGAGCTCGGCGGGCGCACCCGCATGGTCAGCCGCTCGGCCGTCACGCACGTGGAGGCGCACGGCGA
>JAFACJ010000643.1 GCA_023425615.1 Actinomycetes bacterium | reverse complement strand
CCGCCGAGGCGCGCGACGCCTGGGCGGCGACCCCGATCGAGACCCGCCGCCGTGTGATCGGCCGCGCCGGCGGGCTGCTGGAGGAACGGCGCGACGAACTCGTCGACCTGGCCATCGCCGACACGGGCGCCCGCCGTG
The DNA here is from genome assembly GCA_023425615.1 of Actinomycetes bacterium. Taxonomy (GTDB): domain Bacteria; phylum Actinomycetota; class Actinomycetes; order Streptosporangiales; family Streptosporangiaceae; genus Actinocorallia. The sequence goes on along the minus strand of JAFACJ010000643.1, from coordinate 5,319 downwards.
CCGTCGCCGAGGAGACCCAGGTCGACGCGGCGCTGGCCCGGCTCCGGCATTGGTCGACCTTGTCCGCCGATCTGCTCTCCGTCCCGGCGGAGCCTGTGGCGGCCGGCCTCGCGGGAACGGTCACACGCACGCCGGTCGGTGTGGTCGGCTGCATCAGCCCCTACAACTTCCCGTTGCTCGCGATGGTCGGGAAGGTCGCGCCCGCCCTGTTCGCCGGCAACACCGTGGTGATGAAGCCCGCCCCGCAGGACCCGCTGCTCGTCATCGCGCTCACCGAGGCGCTCAACGAGGCACTGCGGGCGGAAGGCGCACCGGCGGGTGCGGTCAACCTGGTGACGGGCTCGGGCGCCGAGCCCGGTGCGGCGCTGGTCGACCACCCCGAGGTCGGTGCGATCAGCTTCACCGGCAGCACCGTGGTCGGCACCGAGATCTACCGGGCGGCGGCGCCCGGCATGAAGCGGCTCCTCCTCGAACTCGGCGGCAAGGGCGCGCTCGTCGTACGGGCCGACGCGGACCTCGACGCCGTCGTCGCCGGCGCGACGCGGGCCTGGACGGTCCACTCCGGGCAGATCTGCGTGACGCCCTCCCGCGTCATCGTCGACGCCTCGGTGCACGACGAGCTCGTCGAGCGGCTTCGCACCGTGCTGGGCGGCCTCGTGCACGGCGACCCCCGGGACCCCTCGACGACCACCGTCCCGCTGATCAGCGAGGTCCAGCGCGACCGCGTCGGCGCGCTGGTGGCCGGCGCCCGCGCCGAAGGCGGGACGGTGCACACCGCGGCGAACGTGCCGGATCACGGCTACTTCCACCCCGCCACCCTCGTGACGGGCGTCGGCCCGGAGACGACGGTCATGCAGGAGGAAGCGTTCGGCCCGGTCGTCTGCGTCACTCCGACGTCCTCGGACGACGAGGCTGTCGCCATCGCCAACTCGACGCGCTACGGTCTGACCGATCAGGTCTACTCGCGCGACCTCGACGCGGCGCGCCGCCTGGCCGCTCGGCTGGCATCCGCGCAGGTCGGCATCAACACCTGCGCCCGACGGGGAGACCTCCCTTTCGGCGGCACCAAGGCCAGCGGCATCGGCCGCAGCGGCGGCGCCTACGCACTCGACTCGTACACCGAACTCCGCGCGACGGTGCATCCAACCGGCTGATGGCGTCGCGCTTCAAAGCAGTGGCTCGCCGAAGAGGCCGGAATCTCCGTCGCCGCCCTGGAGCGCAGGCGGTGTAGTGAGGGTGGTGCGGCGGTGCCCGCACCACCTCGCTCATCTTCCGCATGGCGGTCTTGGAGACCGCCGGGCCGAAACCGAACACCGTGCTCGTGCGTTTTCCGTCCTTCGGCCCGGTGCTGTCGGTGGTGCGGGCCGCCCGACGATGGGCTGAAGACGATCACGGATCTCACCGCGGACCGGACCGCGATGGCCGAGGCCACGCTGGACTTCGCCCAGGAGCATCCGGCCCCCACGCCCCGGCCTGGGACGAGGGCGAGCACTTCCCCGTCGAGGTGCTCATGAGAAGAAGACGTGGTGAAAAGCCCAGCCGATCCGCCAGGTCGTCCTGGACGGGTTCCGCGTCTTTGTTGATCGCCAGGTCCTGTTTCCTGGATCAGACGCGGAACCCGGGCCGACCTTTCCCGAAGCGGTCCAAGGGCAGGCAGAGCTTTGCCTCACGCACGACCTTTTCGTGATTCTTGCGTGCTAAGGCGGTTGTTACGGTGAAACATGTGCAGGGGGTGAGTTCTCATGTCGGTCACTGATCTGTCACCCCGTGACCGGTTGCTGAGGGCCGCCACGGTCCTGTTCGCCGAGCTGGGGTACGACCAGACCACGAGCGAGCTCATCGCCGACGCCGCCGGGCTGCCCGCCTCCTTGATCACGAAGGAGTTCGGCGGGAGGAGGCAGCTCTACTTGGAGGTCTTCCAACAGGTCCAGGAGCATCTCGACCGGCTGACAGCGCAACTCCCGGAGCAAGAGCCCAGCGGGGAGACGTACCACCGGTTCATCGACCGCTACCTCGACTATCTGCAAGAGCATCCGGAACACGCGGCGCTGTGGCTCCAGCGGTGGCTGAACGACGCGGCGGACCTGCACGAGATCGAGAAGAGCTACGTCATACCGCAGGCAGGGAAGGTCGACTTCTTCCTCCGCGGGCTCCTCAAAGAGGAACTGGACGTGGAACTGGTGAACTGGACCGTTGCCTGGGCCTGCCAGATCTTCACCTTCAGCGGAATCCCCGGGCACGGAGGAATGACCTCCGAGGATCTCGCCCGCTTCCGCCGCCATCTCCACGCCCTCGCCGACCTGATGCTCAAAGAGCAGGGGAATTCCACCCCTGAAGGGTGAGACGCCATACCGCACGGAATCGGGGTCGGAGTGGAGTCCTGCGACCTGGGAAATCGGTGAGTTCGCCGAGATGGTCGCGGACCGGTGGCTGGAGCACCTGACCGAACCCTCGCAGGACTATGCCTGGAGAACGGTGCCGGTCGGACCACGTATCGGTCCGACCAGCACCACAAAGCGCCGTTCTTCATACCGGCCGCCGGGTGTCAGGCGGCGTGGCCTCCATCGACGGAGAACTCGGCTCCGGTGATGTAGGCGGCGTCAGGACCCGCGAGGTAGACCACCATGGCGGCGACCTCCTCGGGGCGGCCGAAGCGCCCCAGCGCCGTCGCGGCGGCCTGATCAGCGGCATAAGGGCCTTGGGCGGGATTCATGTCGGTGTCGGTCGGGCCCGGGTGGATGAGGTTGGCGGTGATGCCGCGACCGCCCAGCTCCCGGGCCAGGGCCTTGGTCAGGCCGATCAGCGCGGCCTTGCTCATCGCATACAGCGTCCCGCCGGGGCCGAGTACCCGCTGCGTCAGGCACGTGCCGACCGTGATGATCCGGCCTCCCGCACCCATCGTGCCGGCGGCGGCCTGGGCTGCCAGGAACGCGCCCCGGACGTTCACCGCCAGCACCCTGTCCACCTGCTCCACACTCAGCGTCTCCAAAGGACCCAGAACACCCGTTCCCGCGTTGTTCACGAGCACGTCCAGCCCGCCCAGCACCTCCGCCGCACGACCGACGGCCCTGGCAGCCTCGACCGGATCGCCTGCATCGGCCCGCACCGCCAGCCCACGCCGGCCGCTCTTCTCGATCTCGCGCACGACCCGCTCGGCCGCCTCCTCATCGGTGCTGTAGGTGATCGCCACATCAGCGCCCGCCGCGGCCAGCCCGACCGCTGCCGCCGCCCCGATCCCACGCCCGCCACCGGTCACCAGCGCGACCCTGCCGTCCATGCTTCCTCCAAGATCGACCGTCCCTGACACCCCCATCCCAACGAAAACCGGCACCTTGCGCTGGCGGAGATCGGACGGCTCGTTCAACCGCCGCCCACACGAGCCGCCCGACAGGCGTGGAAGACCTCCGGATCTCTCGCACGGCCAGGGCCTGTTCGATGGGATCGCAGGCAGCCGCGCAGGCCAGGAACATGCCGCGGTTCGGACGCCGGTCGGCCGACCGGCCCCGAGAACTCCACTGGTGGACCTGGACGCATCTCCTCAGACGTGGTCGCCGGCCACGATGGTGATGCGATGGTCGGGCCGGTCGAGGACGACACGGCCGACGAGCCGGTCGTCCGGGGTTCCTGCGGGATGGGCTTCGATGCGCGGCTGCGGTCCCCCGCGAGGGCCGTCATTCCAGCGGCGTATCAGAGCCGCGAGCTGGTCGGCGAGTTCCTCGGCTTCGGGACCATGGGCGATGAAAGCGAGCTCGAATCGGGAACCACCCGTACTGTCGGAAACCGCGTCGCGGTTGGTGAGGTAGGCCAAGGAACCGCCGCGGTGGACGGCGAGCCCGCCCCACCCCATGGGAACTCGCGCTGCTTTCTCTTCTCGGCCGCGCGGGGTGAGGTTGAACTTGCACAATCCCCGGTCGCCGATCTCGGCCATCAGCCACAGATACAGGTGATTCCAGCCCGGTTCGTCGTCGATCACGACCTCCGTCCAGCGCAGGACGGGCGGGTATCGCAGGACGTCCCTCAGCGCGGTGCCTTCGGCGTTCGCGTCGTGCACGAGTAGTAGCGGCTCTCCGGTGCCGATGGAGACCGAGTGGCCGGTCGGTGCTCCGATCCCCGCCAGCGAGATGAAACCCGCGGTGGTCACGTCCGTGCTCCGCAGCACCCCGTCGTCTTCCCGTTCGAAGGCGACCGTCATGTGCCAGGGCAGGCATTGCAGCGGCACCACGATCCGCCCTCCTGGCGCCAGTTGCTCCACCCATGCGCGGTGCACGTCATACGCTCCCGCGGTCACGGTGATCACGTCGTAGGGAGCGTTCGGAGCCCACCCATATGCCCCATCCCCGCAGACCACGGTGACGCGATCGCAGTCGGCCAGAGCGTGCCTGGCGCGGTCGACGACCTCGGGGTCGTAGTCGATCGTGGTCACCGTGCCGGACGGGCCGACGAGTTCGGCCAGCAGAGCGGCGTTGTAGCCCGTCCCGGCTCCTATCTCCAGGACACGTGCACCAACAGCGGGCAATGCCTGGTGGAGCATGCGCGCCACGATGGACGGGGCCGAGGCCGAGCTGAGCGCGATGCCCTCGGCAGAGCGCTTGGTGACGACCGCTTCGAACGGGGCGTAGGCGGTGAACGGTTCCACTTCGGGCACGTAGGCATGACGCGGGACCTTGAGCATCGCCGCGGCGACCCGCTGGGACGAGATCATCCCGCTGGTGCGAAGCCGTCCGACCATCGTGGTGCGCAGTTCGTCGACGGAAACGGGGACAGCATCAGCGGCGGTGACGTCCATCCCGCCAGTCTTCCAAGAGACAGTGGCGTTCCCAGCCAACTCGCGATCGCGTCAAGGTGAGATTCCTGTAACGGAAGGTGACCGACCGCGGCCGTGCGCGTTTGATTTCAGCGAGCGAGCGCCCGAAAAGAGAGTGGCGACCAGAGAGGCGGAAAAACCCTCGTCGCCGTCGATGTAGCACGCCTCGTGACCCTGATCCCAGCCCCGGGCGCAGCCCCGCATACATCCGGTCGTCCGGCGCCCTCACCGCCTTGATCGCAGCGCTGCCCTCCTTGATCACCGAGAAGGAGCGCATGGCGCGGGACGAGACAGACCCGCACTGCTCCCACGTGGTGGACCTCACCGACTGGCGGCTGTGGCTCGTAGCGATCAGGGGGTCCAGCCCGCATGGGCTCAAAACGCGCTGGTCATGTGCCTCTGCCGGCTGGGCCGGGAGCCTGGCCTTGCCGGGGCCGCTCACGTCTGGTGAAGGGCGTGGCTTTCCCGGGCTGACGATGACGTCCTGGTGCTGCTTCCGCCGGTCGGTCAGGGGG
>JAFACJ010000640.1 GCA_023425615.1 Actinomycetes bacterium | reverse complement strand
GGCGGTGCCCCACCCGCGAGGCGACGGCGTCGGCGAGCTCGTCACGGGAGCCCTCGGCCAGCGCCGCGGCCTCCTCCAGCGGGACGGAGAGCACCCCGGCCAGCTCGGTGTCGGTCAGCCCGTGCCGTACCGTGAGGTCCACCGCCTCGCGCTGGCGGCCGGTCAGCGCGCCGAGCGCGTCGTGCGCCAGGACCCGCGCCTCGTGGTAGCGGCGGCTCTCCTCCGCGGACTGGAAGCGGTCGGGCACCTCGGGCGCGGGACGCCGCTGGACGGGGCGGTCGGGCCCGCTCAGGATCCGCTGGCACTCCCGCCGCGCCAGCGCGTACAGCCAGCCGCGCAGGTTCTGCGGCCCGGGCAGGCGCTCGATGTGCGCCTCGGCCGCCAGCAGCGTGTCGTGCAGGACGCGGGAGGCGTAGCGCTCGTCCCTGAGCAGGGCGTGGCAGTAGTCGAAGAGCCGGGGTCCGTACTTGCCGTAGACCAGGGAGAGCGAGTCGGTGGAACGCGCCCGCATGACGCGGACGAGTTCCCTGTCGTCTTGCGCGGCGTCGTGAAAGGCGTCGTGCCGACCCGTCCAACCGGTCAACGCAGGCCTCCAGCAAGTCGAGTCGAATCGAGTAGGGGTGTGCTCCGCCTAAGAGGGACGGCTCGTGCTGTGTTCCGGTTGACATTAGTACGTCGGGACAGGCTGATGTAACTACCAGGTAACTGGACTTCGGCGGGTACGGAAAAGGGGCGTGGCCACCTGGCCCACGCCCCTTTCGTCTCCGCGGACTCAGCGGTGGTTCAGCACTTGGCGCTGTCCTGCTGTCCGGCGCACATCCGGCGGGAGATCGCCTGGAGGAAGATCTGGGTGATCTGCTCGGGCGTCTTGGGGATGTAGGCCTCACCGCCGGTCAGGGAGGTGATCTTCTTCATGGTGGCGAGCTGGCCGGGGCCCGAGCCGATGCTGATCATGATGACCTGGACCGGCTTGCGCTTGTCGACCTCCTTCTTCAGCGTCGCCAGGAGCTGCTTGAGGGTGATGCCGCCGTTGGGGTCGTCGTTGCCGAGGCCGTCGGTGAACAGCACGATCGAGTTGATACGGCCCGGCTGGTGCGTCTTCTTCATGTGCCGGTAGGCGGCCAGCACCGTGTCGTACAGGCCGGTGTTGCCGTTCGGTATCGCCTTGATGCCCAGCAGCGCCTGCTGGAGGCGGGACTGGTGGGTCGTGGAGCCGACGCGCTTGTTGAGCTGCTCGACCGGCACGACCTCCTTCCAGTCCTGGTCGCCCACCAGCTTGTCGGAGTAGATCCAGGTGCCGATCTGGCTGTCGGGCGGGAACTGGGCGAGCCCCTTGGAGGCGATGGTGAGGATCGTCTGCATCCGGCTCGGGCCGCCCGCCGGGGAGATGGGCTGGGACATGGTGCCCGAGACGTCGATGACCGACAGCAGCCGGATCGCCAGGGACAGCTTGGACCAGTCCTGGGTGATCTTGTAGATCTGCTCGGGGGTGCTCAGCGGCAGCACCTTGATGCGCTGGGCGCTCAATCCCAGGTTCTCGGTGAAGGCGGCGGGCGCCTTGCGGTCGGGGCCGCGGAAGCCCAGCGCCTGGTAGTTCTTGACGGCGTCCGGCGCGGCCAGCGCCTCGGCCAGCGCCTGGGCCGCCTGCGCCTTGCCCGGGTCGGTGGTGGTGATGCTCACCGGGTAGTCGAGGCTGACCATCCCCTCCATCGGGTAGATGGCGACCGCCTTCTCCTTGGAGTCGCCGGTGTTGTACTTGTACACCGACTGCTCGGGCGCGATCAGCAGCGGGAACCGCTTGCGGGCGTCGCGGTGGAACTTCAGGTAGAGCGAGTCGACGTCGGGGACGGTGTGGCTGCGGATCTTCTGCGCGATGCCGGTGAAGATGGTGTCGGCGTACTTGTCGCTCTGCAGCAGGGTGCGCAGCATCGAGATGGACGACATGCCGGCGCCGGTGTTGATGGGGTCGGGCACCCGCATGTCCAGCAGGTTCGGGTCGATGAGCTGGTTCTTGGTGACCGCGCCGCCGTCGATGCCGCCCGCGGCCTTGAGCAGGTTGTCCCAGGACGGGCTCTCGGAGAAGCCGTTCTTCTTCAGGTAGAGCGCCAGCGTCTGGGGCACCGCGACGACGATCGGGGTGGAGGCGATCGAGACCTTGGTCGGGGTGACCGCCTTCTCCTTCGTCGCCTGGACCAGGCCCGTCCACAGCGAGGAGTCGGGGATCCACACGTCGGGCTTGCCGGTCTGGCCCTCGGAGACGCCCTCGCCGGTCAGCACGGTCCGCACGGCCTCGGGTTCGGTGCCCACGATGTTCGCCGTGTAGCAGACGCCGCCGATCTCCTTGCCGCTGTCGTTGAAGGACTGCGCCGACTTCTTGACGGCGGCGGCGATGTCCTTGGCGACCGCGACGTTCAGGGTGGTCTTGTCGCCCGAGCAGCCGCCGCTCTTCTGCGCGAAGGCGTAGACGGCGACGCCCAGCAGCAGCGCGAGCCCGACCGCGCCGGCGAGCGGGCCGATGAGGGCGCTCTTCTTGCGCTTCTTGCGCGAGCCGTAGTTGCCGGAGTTGAAGGCGTAGTCGCCGCTGGCGTAGGTGCCGCTGCCGCCGTTCCCCGACGAGGACTCACCGGGCCCGGTGGGGAAGGGGCGGTCGTAGGAGATGGAGCCGTTGGCCGAGGAGGATCCGGACGGCGGGACCGGAGCCGACAGGTAGGACTGCTCGGGCGCCGCGTTCTGCGGATAGGAGGGGCCGCCCGGGTCGGAGGCGCCGGTGAACCCGCCGGAGCCGAACGACGAACCGGAGGCGCGGGAGGCGAACCACTCCGGCTGCCCGGAGGCGCCAGGGTCGGCCGGGGCGCGGTCCGCGGGGAGGCCGGGGTGGCCCGCCGAGGAGCCGCCGGCCGCCCGCGGGCTGAACCAGTCGGTGCTGTCGGCGGCCGGATACTCTGAGGAGGAGCCGTATCCACCCTCGCCCGGGAGGTCGCCGGGGGGACGAGTCATGGTGCTCTCCGGGTTCTGTCGGGGTCCGTGCCTGGTCCCGGGTGGTACCGGGCGGTAGTCGGAGGCACTTTAGCCTTATCGCCCAGGTGTTACAAAGATGTCCAAACCGACAATGTTGCAGCACAGGGCATCATGTCCTGATTTATTTGGATTACTCGTCAGTAACAAATCGGTGACGCGAGGCGCGCTTGACCCCGGCGGGGTAAGGGACGCACGGGCCGTAAGGGATCTCTTGCCCTGGGGTGACAACTCACCGCACCCTTCGTTCGTTGAGGTTGTCGTGGGCATCGAAGCTGTGACCAAAACGTTGTCGGATGAGACCGGAAAGACCGGACTGCCAGCGGAAACGAAGGCGACCGGAACCCGGCTCCGAACCTGGATCGCCTGGACCGCCGCGGGCGGGTCGGCGGCCTGGGTCGTCTCCCGCGCCCTGGGCCTCGACGCGGTGCCGGGACTCGACCGGATCGCCGTGCCGTTCCTCGCCCTCACGCCCTACGCGGCGGCAGGCGCGCTGCTCTCCGTCCTGACGGCGGCGCTGCTCCGCCGCTGGTATGCGACACTGACCGCGACGGCGGCCGCACTCGCCCTGGGCGTGACACTGCAGCCCCCCCCCACCGCCGACGCGCCCGACGCCGCCCACCGCCCCGAAGTGCGGCTGCAGACCGCCAACGTCTTCTTCCGCACGGCG
>JAFACJ010000638.1 GCA_023425615.1 Actinomycetes bacterium | reverse complement strand
GGCTCGAGCGCCGCCATCTGCGCGCGCAGCGCCTGCGCGCCGCGGACGGGGTCGGCGTTGCGCGAGCCGCGCATCAGCTTCTCGAGGTCCCAGCCGGTGCCGGGGACGAGGATCGCGATGTGCCGCGCCGACTCCAGGTCGCCGAAGACCTCCACGGCACGCCCGTCGCCGCGCGGGTCATAGGCCAGCAGCCTGCCGGGGGTGCGGACGGCGACCGGAGCCGCGGCCAGGGGGCGCAGCTCGGGCAGCGTCGGGTGGGGGTCGACACCGGCCAGCCAGGAGCCGCCTCCGGTGACCAGGGAGAAGACGGAACTCACGGCGAAGGTCTTGACGATCCTCGGGGTCCTCACGGTCCTCGACCTTATGGCCAGCGGGCCGGTGAGGCTGCCTACTTACCCGGCGATGCCGTTCTCGTAGGAGAAGACGACGGCCTGGGTGCGGTCGCGCAGCCCGAGCTTGCTAAGGACATGCCCGACATGGGTTTTCACTGTCTGCTCTGAGAGGAACAGCTCACCGGCGATCTCGGCGTTGGACAGACCGCGTGCGATCAGCCGCAGGACGTCGAGCTCGCGCGGGGTGAGCACGTCGACCGCCGCGCCGCGGGGCCGCTCGTGCCGCCGCTTGCGGGCGAAGTCGGAGATCAGGCGGCGGGTCACCGACGGGGCCAGCAGCGCGTCGCCCGCGGCCACCACCCGGACGGCGTGGATGAGGTCGCCGGCCGAGGCGTCCTTCAGCAGGAATCCGCTGGCGCCCGCGCCGAGCGCCTCATAGACGTACTCATCGAGGTCGAACGTCGTCAGCACCAGGACCTTCGGACCGGTCTCGGAGGCGATGCGGGCGGTGGCGGCGAGCCCGTCCAGACGCGGCATCCGGATGTCCATGACGACGACGTCAGGCTCCAGTTCGGCGCACAGCTCCACCGCCTCCAGGCCGTCGCCCGCCTGGCCCACCACCTCGATCTCCGGGGCGGAGGCCAGCAGCGTGGCGAGCCCGTCCCTGATCATCACCTGATCGTCAGCGATCACCACGCGGATCATGCCCGCCATCATAGGGAAGCGCGGCCAGCACGGACCAGCCGCCGTCGCGCTCCGCCGGGTCGGCGGGCCCCGCCGACAGGGTGCCGCCGAGCATCGCGACGCGCTCGCGCATCCCGACGAGACCGTGCCCGCCGCCGCCCGCCTCGGGGGTGCCGTGCGGCCCGCTGTCGCGGACGGCCAGCCGCAGCGCGTCCTCGTCGTAGCGGACCTCGACCGAGACCTCGGATCCGGGGGCGTAGCGCGAGGCGTTGCTGAGCGCCTCCTGGACGATCCGGTACGCCGACAGGTCGAGGCCCTCGGGCAGCGGCCGCGGCACGCCGACCACCTCCAGCCTCACCCGCAGCCCCTCGTGGGAGGCGACGAGGTCGGGGAGGCGGTCCATGCCCGGCTGCGGCACCCGCTCGGCCGCCTCGTCGTCGGCGCGCAGCAGCCCGACCACCCGCCGGGTCTCGGCGAGCGCCGCCTTGGCCTCATCGCGCAGCAGCTGGAAGGTGCCGAGGGCGGCGTCGGGCAGCCCGGGGATCTTGTAGGGCGCCGCCTCGGCCTGCAACGCGATCACCGACATGTGGTGCGCCACCACGTCGTGCAGTTCGCGGGCGATGCGGGAGCGCTCCTCCAGCACCGCCTGCTTGGCCAGGTCCTGGCGGCGCAGTTCGGCCTGCTCGGCGAGGCTCATCTCCGCCCACCGCCTGGCGCCCATCGCGTCGCCGAAGAGCAGGGAGAGCGCCACCAGGCCGGTGAGGATGAGCGCGAACCACGGCTCCACCCCGTTGAGCAGGATCGGCACCGCGGCCAGGACGACGGCGGTCGCCACGCCCGTGCCGACGCTCAGCGCGGGGGGCGAGGCGGCGCCGACCACGGCCAGCACCACCAGCAGGCCCAGCAGGGAGGTGACGGGCCAGGGCATGAACTGGTCGGCGCCCAGGGCGAGGTCGGCCAGCAGCAGCCCGCCCAGGATGATCCGCCACGCCGCCAGCGGCCGGTAGGGGGCGATCAGCAGCGGCAGGCCCTGCACCAGGCCCAGCAGCCAGCCCTGATCGGTGCCCAGATGGTGCATGTTGATGTAGATGGCGATGCTGCCGCCGGCGAATCCGATGGCCAGCGACAGCGCCGGCAGCGCGATGGCGGCGCGCACCCACAGCCGCTCCTGGGAGTACCAACGCCGTGCGGGGGTGACGGGGGCCCGCGCGACGGCGTCGATGACGGCCGCGAGCACCCCGCCGGTGACATGTTCACTCACATCGCGAGGTTAGCCATCGGCGCTCCGCCCTGTCGTGCCCCTGTGGAGTGACGGGGCGACCACCCCGCCAGAGCGAGAAGGCGAAGATCACCTCCCTAATTAAGAATTCCGATTGACTTAATAGGAAATGCAGGCCAGGATGCTTCCATGACGTTGACCGCTACCGAAACGGGGACGCGCTCCCTCACCGAACGCGCGCATTCGCTCGCCCGTGACAGCGCCGAGTGGCTGCACCGGGTCCGGCTGGATCCGCAGGGGCGCTGGTATGAGCGGCTGCACGCCGACGCCGACCACGAGGTGTGGATCATCAGCTGGCTGCCCGGCCAGAGCACCGGATTCCACGACCACGGCGGTTCGGCCGGCGCGTTCGCCGTCGCCCTCGGCGAACTGGAAGAGGCGACCCCGAAGAGCGAGCGGATCCTGGAGGCCGGCGCGGTGCGGGGCTTCGGGGAGCACCACATCCACGACGTCCGCAACGTCTCCACGGCGCCCGCGGTGAGCGTCCACGTCTACTCGCCGCCCCTGTCGACCATGAACCGCTACGACCTCGGCCCGGGCGGCGAACTGGTCACCCTGCGGTCGGAGACGGCGGAGGACTGGTGAGCCGCCCCCCTGGCGCCAGGTCCATCGACGAGATCCTGGCAGAGGCCCGCGCCCGTCTGGTCAGGATCACCCCGCGGCAGGCGCACGCCGAGGAGGACGCCCTGCTCATCGACATCAGGCCCGCCTGGCAGCGCGCCGAGGAGGGAGCCGTCGAGGGCGCCCTGATCGTCGAGCGCAACCACCTGGAGTGGCGCTTCGACCCCGAGAGCGACGCCCGGTTGCCCGAGGCGACCGGCTACGGCATCAGGCCCGTGGTGTTCTGCTCCGAGGGCTACACCTCCAGCCTCGCCGCCGCCTCGCTCCAGGATCTCGGCCTGGCCCGCGCCACCGACATCGACGGCGGATTCCAGGCGTGGCGCGCCGCGGGCCTGCCCTGGGTCGGCGCGGATCCGGCGACGGGAGGCGCGGTCCTGCGCCACACCTGACCCGAGATCGGGCTACACTGTGGGCATGGCAGCCGCTGACGCGATCCGTGCGGTCCGCGAGACGACGACGCCGGGGTTCTCCCCGGCCGTCTGAGCACGCGCGCTGACCATCTGCGACATGCGAAGGGCCCTGGGAGAACTCTCCCAGGGCCCTTTTTCAGTCATTCGAGCGATTCAAGGAGTTCCCGTGTCCGAACTGCGCGTCACCCTCGGCGGAAGCGAGCGAGCGGTGGGCGCCGGCACCACGGCGGGACAGGTGCTGGACGGAGGCCCCCGGATCGTCGCGGCCAGGGTCGGCGGTGAGCTGCGCGACCTGGAGTACGTCGTGCGGGACGGCGACGTCATCGAAGGCGTCGAGATCGACTCCAAGGACGGGCGCGACATCCTGCGGCACTCCACCGCCCACGTGATGGCACAGGCCGTCCAGGAGATCTTCCCCGAGGCCAAGCTCGGCATCGGCCCGCCGGTCGAGAACGGCTTCTACTACGACTTCGACGTCGCCAGCCCCTTCACCCCCGAGGACCTCAAGCGCGTCGAGAGGCGCATGCGCGAGATCGTCAAGCAGGGGCAGCGGTTCTCCCGCCGCGTCGTCTCCGACGAGGAGGCACGCGACGAACTGGCGGAGGAGCCCTACAAGCTGGAGCTGATCGGCCTGAAGGGCGGCGCGGCCGACGAGGAGTCGGTGGAGGTGGGCGGCGCCGAGCTGACCATCTACGACAACCTCGACGCCAAGAGCGGCGAGCTGTGCTGGAAGGACCTGTGCCGGGGGCCGCACCTGCCGACCACCCGCAACATCCCGGCGTTCAAGCTCATGCGCTCCGGCGGCGCCTACTGGCGCGGCAGCGAGAAGAACCCGCAGCTCCAGCGGATCTACGGCACCGCGTGGGAGTCCCGCGAGAAGCAGGACGAGTACCTCAAGATGCTGGAGGAGGCCGAGAAGCGCGACCACCGCCGCCTCGGCGCCGAGCTCGACCTGTTCTCCTTCCCGCCGGAGATCGGCTCGGGCCTGCCGGTGTTCCACCCCAAGGGCGGCATCATCCGGCGCGAGCTGGAGAACTACTCGCGGATCCGGCACGAGCAGGCCGGGTACTCCTTCGTCAACACCCCGCACATCACCAAGGGCCACCTGTACGAGGTCTCCGGCCACCTCGACTGGTACCGCGACGGCATGTTCCCGCCCATGGAGGTGGAGGGCGCCGAGTACTTCCTCAAGCCCATGAACTGCCCCATGCACAACCTGATCTTCAGCTCGCGGGGCCGCTCCTACAAGGAGCTCCCGCTGCGTCTGTTCGAGTTCGGCACCGTCTACCGGTACGAGAAGTCAGGTGTGGTGCACGGCCTGACCCGGGTGCGCGGTCTCACCCAGGACGACGCCCACATCTACTGCACCCGCGAGCAGATGCAGGACGAGCTGCACTCGCTGCTGGGCTTCGTGCTGGACCTGCTGCGCGACTACGGCCTGGACGACTTCTACCTGGAGCTGTCCACCCGCAACGACGAGAAGTACGTCGGCACCGACGAGGAGTGGGAGGAGGCCACCGAGGCGCTGCGGGAGGCGGCCGAACGCTCCGGCCTGGAGCTGGTGCCCGACCCGGCGGGCGCCGCCTTCTACGGGCCGAAGATCTCCGTCCAGGCCCGTGACGCCATCGGCCGCTCCTGGCAGATGTCCACCATCCAGCTCGACTTCCAGATGCCGCAGCGGTTCGGCCTGGAGTACCAGGCGGCCGACGGCACCCGGCAGCGGCCCATCAAGATCCACCGGGCGCTGTTCGGCTCGATCGAGCGGTTCTTCGGCGTCCTGCTGGAGCACTACGCCGGCGCGATGCCGCCGTGACTGTCGCCGGTCCAGGTCGTCGGCATCCCCATCGCCGACGAGCACGTCTCCTATCTGGAGGAGGTCGCGGCCAGGCTGCGCGGGCGCGGTATCCGGGTGGAGGTCGACTCCTCCTCCGACCGGATGCAGAAGAAGATCCGCAACGCCCAGAAGCAGAAGGTGCCGTTCATGCTGCTGGCGGGCGACGACGACGTCGCCAAGGGCGCGGTGTCGTTCCGCTACCGCTCCGGCGAGCAGAACAACGGGGTGCCGGTGGACCGGGCGGTGGAGGAGATCGTGCGGGCCGTGGCCGACCGGGTCCAGGTCTGAGCGTCCGCGCCCGGGGTATCGGCGGACCCGGGGGGTGCCTTCCGGAGGGGAGGCACCCCGCCCCGGTGGGTGAAAAACCGCGATTTTTTGTACGATGCCGCCCGTGACGGTGATCCAGGAAGCCCGCCCCCCGGTCCGTGAACGGTTGCTGGACGCCGCGCGTCGGCTGATCGTGTCCCGGGGCTGGGCGCGGCTGCGGGTCTCCCATGTGGCGGCCGAGGCGGGGGTCAGCAGGCAGAGCGCCTACAACGAGTTCGGCTCCAAGGCCGCGCTCGGCGAGGCGCTGGTGATGCGGGAGTTCGAACGGCATCTGGCCGGGCTCAGCGAGTGCCTGCTCGACCAGCGCGACGACGTCGAGGCCGCGGTGGCAGAGGCGGTCCTCTACACCTTCCGGCAGACCTCCTCCGACCCCATGCTGCACGGCATCCTCACCAGCGCCAGGGTCGGCTGGTCGGCCGAGGAGCTGGTGGACGTGCTGCGCCGGCGCAAGACCCCGCCGCTGGCGCTGGCCGTGCGCACCGTGTCCGAGCTGGTGGCGCGGCACCGCCCCGATCTGGACCAGGCGGCGGTGCGGCTGACCGTCGACATGGTGTGCCGGGTGACGATCAGCTACCTGGTGACGCCGGACGGCCCGCCGGAGGAGTCGGCGCGCCGGATCGCGGTGATGGCGACCCGGGTGCTGGGCGCCCCGGTGCGGTAGCCTCTATCCCTCCTACTGCCTAGTAATGATTGCGGGAAGACTCATGCCCGAGGCTCCCCTGGTCCACCGGGTGCTCGGCAGGTCCGGCTACGCGCTGACCGCTCTGCTCGTCCTGGCAGCCGCGGGGGTCCTGCTGTGGCCGCTGCTGGAGGACGGCACGTCCTCCTCGGCCGAGCCGCGGCCGAGCGCGACGGCGCCGGGGGGCACCGCCCCCCAGAAGGCGGCCGAGGAGGGCGACAACCCCTTCACCGTGCTCAACCCGGGGCAGAACGGCCAGGGGCAGCAGCAGACGCGCCAGGGCAACGGCCCCTGCGGCACCAGGTCGGCGCACTACAAGCGGGTGGGCGACGGCATCGAGGTGACGGTCGTCTACACCGGCTTCGGCGCGGTCAGGGCGATCGTGGTCCCGGTCAACGGCGAACCCGTCGCCCAGAGCTACACCACCTCGGGCGACCCCACCCCGCACGTCTTCAAGTTCGAGGACCTCCCGTCGCAGGCCATCAAGAAGGTCGGCCTGACGGTGACCGGCGGCAGCGGCGCCCAGGAGTGCGAGATCCAGCGCAATTAGTGCGGGTCAGGAGGCGGCGCCGGGCATGCGTACGTCCTCCACGGTCACGTTGACCGAGGAGACCCGCATGCCGAGCATCAGCCCCACGGTCCTGGCCACGTTGGTCTTCACCACCTTGGCGACGTCGATGACGACGCTGCCGTACTCCACGACCAGCGACACGTCGAGGGAGATCTGGTCGTCGGCGACCAGGGCCCGCACCCCGGGCTCGCCGCGGTCGCCGCCGATGCGCTGGCGGACCGCGTCCATCGTCTCGGAGGACTCGCGCCTGCCGCCCAGCGCGGCGACACCGGAGACCTCCAGCGCGGCCAGGGCGGCGATCTTCTCCACCACCTCGTCCTCGATCCTGATCTGGCCCTTGACCGCGGCCCTGCCCGCGGGGGTCTCGATCGGGCCGCTCTCGGCGACCGGGGACGGCAACGGCGACACCGGCGGCACCGGGGAGACGGGAGGCAGGGAGGAGACGGAGGACATGGACGGCGCCGAGGGCATGGACGGCATGGAGGACAGGGACGGCATGGGCGGCGCCGACGGGGTGGACGGCAGGGGCGGCGCGGTCGAGGAGAGCGAGGAGAGCGGCTGCCCGACCGGGTCGGCGCCGGTGAGGGGGGCCATGACCTCACCGCGCAGCGGCGGGACCGTTCCCGTGGCACCGGAGGACGCGGGGGAGGCCGGGGCGCCGGTGGGGGCCGGGAAGAAGGGCATCGCCGACCGCAGTTCGGGACGGTGCTCGGCGCCGGTGCCGTTGCTGGCGTAAGGGGGGTCGAGGTCGGGCATCGCGGTCTCCTCACTGGGCGGCGCCACGGGGCGCGCTGTCTGTCATCTTGGCGGAGCGCGGCGGAGACCGCCAGAAGAGGCCGTTTTTCCTGCTATTTGTTGTGAAAAGTTAAGTTTGTACGCCCAGTTTCCGGGTCGGCGCCCATCCCGCCTATCCTGGGCGGGCCTGGTGCGGAGAAAGGGGCGTGGCGGTCATGGAGCCGGCTGACATCGAGGAGCAGGACGGCGTGGGGACGCCCGACGGTTTCCAGCGGCTGTGGACACCGCACCGGATGGCCTACATCAAGGGCGAGAACAAGCCGACGGGCCCCGGCGAGGACGACGGCTGCCCGTTCTGCGAGATCCCCAAGGGCACCGACGAGGACGGCCTGATCGTCCGCCGCGGCTCCTCGGTCTTCGCGGTCCTCAACCTCTACCCCTACAACACCGGGCACCTCATGGTCGTCCCCTACCGGCACGTCGCCGACTACACCGACCTCAACGACATGGAGACGCTGGAGCTGGCCCAGTTCACCCAGCTGGCGATCACGGCGCTGCGCACGGCCAGCGGCGCGCACGGCTTCAACGTCGGCATGAACCTCGGCACGGTCGCGGGGGCCGGCATCGCCGCCCACCTGCACCAGCACGTCGTCCCGCGCTGGGGCGGCGACACCAACTTCATGCCGGTGATCGGGCGCACCAAGGTGCTGCCCCAGCTCCTGCGCGACACCCGCGCCCTGCTGGCCGGAGCCTGGCAGCAGGAGTGAGGCCCCCGGCCGCCGGGCCAGCCACTACGATGGCTGAGCCCCGCTCCCGATGGTTTGGACGAAGATGCTCAACCGCTTGCGGCCCGCGCTCGGCAAAGTGGTCACCCCGGTGGGGAGGACGCTCGCCCGCACCGGCGTGACCCCCAACACGATCACGGTCGCCGGTACGGCCGGGGTCGCCTGCGGCGCGCTGCTCTTCTATCCGCGGGGCGAGCTGTTCTGGGGCACCATGGTGATCACCGCCTTCGTCTTCTTCGACATGTTCGACGGGGCGGTGGCCAGGATCACCGGCAAGACCGGGGTGTGGGGCGCCTTCCTCGACTCCACCATGGACCGGATCGGCGACGCCGCGATCTTCGCCGGGATCATCCTGTGGTTCACCGGCGACGGCGACAACGCGCTGCTGTCCTGGCTCGCCCTGTTCTGCCTGGTCTCCGGGGTCGTCATCTCCTACGCCAAGGCCAGGGCCGAGGGCCTGGGCCTGACCTGCGACGTCGGCATCGCCGAGCGCGCCGAGCGGCTGATCATCAGCCTGGTGGCGGCGGGACTGCACGGCCTCGGCGTCCCCTACGCCCTGCACGCCGGCCTCACCCTGCTGGCGGTCCTCAGCACCATCACCGTCGCCCAGCGCTTCCACACCGTCTACCGGCAGGCAGCCGGACGGGTGCCGGGCGGTCCGGTGCCCGACGGCGAGACCGCCGACGACCAGGTGGCCAGATGAACGACCGGGCGGCCCGGCTGAGGGACGAGGCGGCCGACGGCCTCTACGCGCTGGGCTGGGGCGCGGTCAAGTACCTCCCCGAGGGCGTGGCCGACCGGGTGTTCCAGCGGATCGCCGACCGGACGTGGGCGGGCCGCGGCGCGCGCGTGCGGCAGTTGGAGAGGAACCTCGCGCGGGTGCTGGGCGTCACGCCGGACGACCCGAGGGTCCGCCGGCTCAGCCGCAAGACCATGCGCTCCTACCTGCGGTACTGGAAGGAGAGCTTCCGCCTGCCGGTCATGGGCCGCGAGCGCATCCTGTCGGGGATGCACGTCACCGGCGAGGACCAGATCTTCAAGGCGCTGGCCGACGGCAGGGGAGTGGTGCTCGCCCTCCCGCACATGGGCAACTACGAGCACGCCGGGGCGTGGCTGGTGCTCCAGGGCCAACCGATCACCACCGTCGCCGAGCGGCTGAAGCCCGAGTCGCTGTTCGAGCGGTTCGTCGCCTACCGGGAGTCGCTCGGCTTCGAGATCCTCCCGCTGACCGGCTCGGAGGTCTCGGTATTCGGCGTGCTGGCGCGGCGGCTGCGCCAGACCAGGGTGGTGTGCCTGGTCGCCGACCGCGATCTGAGCGAGACCGGCGTCGAGGTCGACTTCTTCGGCAGCCCCGCCCGGATGCCGGGCGGGCCCGCCGCGCTCGCCGTTCAGACGAAAGCCGCGCTTCTGCCGGTCACCTTGTGGTACGAAGGAGACGGCTGGGGCGCGCGCGTCCACGAGGAGATCCCCGACCCGGGGGAGGGGCCGCGCAAGGCCCGGATCCGCGCGATGACCCAGTCGCTCGCCGACGCCTTCGCCGAGGGGATCTCGGCCCACCCCGAAGACTGGCACATGCTGCAGAAGGTCTGGGTGGAGGATCTGTCTTGAGAATCGGCATCGTCTGCCCCTACACCTGGAACGTGCCCGGCGGGGTGCAGCAGCACATCAGGGATCTGGCCGAGGCGCTGCTGGCCCTCGGCCACGAGGTCTCGGTGATCACCCCCGCCGACGACGACGCGCCGCTGCCGCACTACGCGGTCTCGGCGGGGCGGGCGGTGCCGGTGCCCTACAACGGGTCGGTGGCGCGGCTGGCGTT
>JAFACJ010000602.1 GCA_023425615.1 Actinomycetes bacterium | reverse complement strand
GGGGACGCAGCGCGCGGGAGAGCCGGAGCGTGCGGGTGAGGGCGGGCGGGGCGGGGGCCCGGACCGTCCGGGGTGAGGCGACGTCCTTGCGGTCGGTCAGGAAGAACGCGGTCTCCGTCCCCTGCGGTGGAACCTCATCCCGTTCGGTGGGAGGAGCCTGTTCGGGGACGGCGGGAGACGGCTCGGACCGGGGAGGGGAGACGGGTGGTTCCCGCTCCTCCACCGGA
This sequence comes from Actinomycetes bacterium, assembly GCA_023425615.1. GTDB lineage: Bacteria > Actinomycetota > Actinomycetes > Streptosporangiales > Streptosporangiaceae > Actinocorallia. Next base: position 3,231 of record JAFACJ010000602.1, on the reverse strand, counting down.
GGCGGGGGCACGGCCGGCTCCGGGCGGAGGCTCCATCGCCCGGCGAGCCAGAGGGCGTCCTGCAGTTCCTCCGCGGTGGGCGGCGGGTCCAGGGCGCGCAGTGCCTCGATCAGTTCGTCGATCATGATCCGGTGCTGTCGAGCGGTCGCAGGACGCTGCTGATCAGGTCGTCCAACCGCTCATCGGCGGGCCGGCCCCCGGACATCGCGAGATAGAGCGCGTTGAGCAACTGGTCGGTGGCGAGCTCACCGCCGTCGGCCCGCCGCTCCAGGAACCTCTGGATGATCTTCTGGCTGTGGGGGAGCGCCGCTTCGCCCAGATGGGCTCGGACGATCCTCTCCAGCCGTGCCTCGCCCGGGGGCTCTATCGACAGCCTGATGCAGCGTCTGAGGAACGCGGGAGGGAACTCCCGCTCCCCGTTGCTGGTGATCACGACGATCGGGAAGGCGGTGCACTGCACCCGGCCACGGGTGATCCGCGCCCTGCCTCCCTCGTCGGCGGTCATCACCTCGATGACCTCCTGCTCCTCGGGCAGGCGCTCCAGCTCGGGTATCGGGTAGGAACCCTCCTCGAACACGTTGAGCAGGTCGTTCGGCAGATCGATGTCGCTCTTGTCCAGTTCGTCGATGAGCAGGACCCGCGGCCGGTCGGCCGGCAGCAGCGCGGTGCCGAGCGGTCCCAGGCGAAGGTAGCGGCCGATGTCCGCCGAGGTGCCCTGGCGCAGCCCGCTCTCGTGGACGCGTCCGATCGCGTCGTATTCGTAGAGTCCCTTGTGCAGTGTGCTCTTGCTGGTGATGGGCCAGACCAGCGCGGACCCCAAGCCGAGTTCGAACGCGATGTTGTGCGCGAGCGTCGTCTTCCCCGTACCGGCCTTCCCCGTCACCAGCAGAGGCCGCCTCAGCAGGAGCGCGGCGTTCACCTTGTCGACGGTCTCCTCCTCCGCCTGATAGGCGACCGCCCGTTCCAGGGAGCCGTCGGCGGAGTCGAAGCGGCGCCAGGGAGGCGGGGAGGGCAGTCTCTCGATTCCCCGGTGCGGCTTGTTGTCGCCGCGGTAGATGCGCCAGCTCTGGGGATCTTCGGCGGTCACGATGGCCTCCTGCTCAGTTGGGTGATCTGAGCCGTACATACGGCTCGGGTAGGCGATCGGCGTCCTCGAAGAGAAGGGTCAGATGGTTTCCCAGATGGTTCGCGTCGGCCGTCTGGGCGGCACGGCGGCGCAGACTCCGGATCTTGCGCGGCAGCGACATCAGATCGGTGGCCAGCAACTCCGCCACGCCGTGGACGAAATGATCGGGATCGGCTCCCGCCCGGCACCACAGGACGATCGGGGTTCCGGCCTGAAGGCAGATCTGCAGCTCGTCCATGGGCTCGCCGCCCCTGCCCGGCGGATAGGACATCGCCAGGCACACCTGGGAGTGCTCGGCGAGCAACGCGTAGAGCTGCTCGAACCCGTACTCGTCAGGCCGTGCCGCCCAGGTGACGGCCACCTCCTGCGGGTTCTGCCGGAACCATGCCCACTTCCGCTGGCAGGACCGCCGTAGCTGCTGGTCGCGCATCCGCTCCAGGCTGCGGACCACGACCGGGTGATCGAGGCCCAGCCGTCGGCGCAACCCTCCGGGGGCGTACTGGTACTGGTCGAAGGGCAGGCCGATCAGATCGCGCGGAAGCACGAACTCGATGGTCAGCTCGTGGACGTGCCGGTTGACGACCTGGGGGTTCTTGAGGAGGAGCGTCTCCACCAGGACGGGAAGCTCGTGTAGGGGCCGGGGCCTGTCCTCCTTCAGCAGGGATATCCCCAGGTCACGGGAGAACTGCAGCCACACCGAGGTGAGATAGCCCTGCGGATCGGCACCATCGGGGCGGCATTCGATGATGAGATACGCCTCCTCCTCCCGCGGTGCCGGAAGGGCGCGCGGTTGGGGAGCATCGACACCGAGCCGCCCGGCCAGCCGCTCGTTCCAGGAACGCAACTCGGCGGCCACGGGGCCACGGGCCTGCTCGACCAGCAGTCCGGTGAACCACAGGAGGGGCAAGGTGCGGTCCGCGCGGGCAGGTACCTCTTCCAGTTGCGCCAGCACGTCCCGGAGGCTGTGGACGACCCGGTCGAGCGGGGGCCCGAAGTCACCGACCGCCTCCCGGTAGAGGATCGGCAGCATCGCCAGTTCGTCGCGTTCCAGCGCACCGCGTTCCAGGACGTCGGCGAGCTGGTAGAGGTCGCGCCTCTCGGCGGGCTCCAGCAGCGGATCGGGAAGCAGTTCCTCGACCAGGTCGCGGACCGCCTTCACCGATCTGCTGTCGGGGTGGAATCTCTCGACGACACCGAGCAGCGCGTGGATCGCCCCCGGATAGGCGAGACAGACATCGACGATCTCGTACATGTCGTACATGTCCTCGTCGTGTCTGCTGACCGGCAGCACATGGCCGAGTTCACGGTTCAGCGTCGAGAGGAACAGATCCCGCGTCCGCCGCTTGCGCATGGCGTCGATCTGAAGGAAGGCCACGACCAGCCGATGCGCCTCGGAGGGATCCAATGACGACGTCACCGGGAGCGCCTCCGCATTCCTCGGCCACGGAGCCGACCGGAAGACTGCGGCCCCGAGCCGACTTTACTGATCCCGGCGGGGCGGGGGCTCAGAAGAGAAGACGGCCACTTGACCGCTTTCGGTCACTAGTTTTGACAGGGGGCCGCGGGAAAGGGACAGCTGTCTGTCGACCAGGAGCCTTCGTGACATCAGCACCATCATGATGCTCATCGCCATCGCGGCGAGGAGCGCCGTCGTGCCGGTCCCCAGCAGATCGATGGCGTAGCCCGCACAGAGCGCGCCCAGGGGGACGGCGCCGCTGGTGAGGAACTTGGTGAGGCTCGCCACCCGGCCGAGTACCTCCTTGGGGACGCGGGTCGCCTGGTACATGGCCAGCGCGATGTTCACATGCGCTCCCAGGAAGCTGCACGTGCCCCAGGCCACCAGGCCGACCCATGCCTGGTCGGCGGACCAGACGCACCAGACCAGGACGGCCCAGACGCAGAAGCAGGTGAAGGCGGCGAGCTGCGGTGACCTGCCGCGCATGACATGCGGTGCGATCAGGGCCCCGGCGAGGCCGCTGATGCCCGACGCGGCCAGGAGCAGGCCGATCTGGGCGCTGGAGTACCCCTGTCCCTGCGCCCGGACGATCAGTAGCAGGATGATGACCTGGAAGAGGAAGTTGGCGCCGGCGCAGACCGCGATCACA
>JAFACJ010000566.1 GCA_023425615.1 Actinomycetes bacterium | reverse complement strand
AACGCCAGGGTGTCCCCGTCCTCCAACGGCATTCCGAACCACGGCGACCCGATCGCGATCAGGTCCAGCAGTTCAGACAAGCCGTCAGCGGCGATCGCGGGCGCCATGACCACCTCACGGCCGAGCGGCTCCGCTGATCGGCGCTGCCCTTCAGCAGCCCGGCAGCGGACCGGGATCTTTTCGGAGCGGACGTTCGCGGCGCTAGGGTTTGCGGCCGAGGGCGCCGACCCCCCAGAAGGAGTCGGGGTCGACGGCGGGTTCTCCGAAGCCGGGGCGCCAGGCGGGCAGGGGTACCAGGCCGGGCGGCACCAGTTCGAGCCCGTCGAGGAAACGGGCGACCTGGGCGCGGGTCCGGACGTGGCCGCGGCCGCCTTCGATCAGATCGGCCTCGTTGAAGAGGTCGGTCATCCGGTCGGTCTTCTCCTGGGACGGGTCGCGGATGACATGGTCGATCAGGAGATGGCCTCCTGGAGCCAGGCGGTCTTTCAGACGCTCGGCGACTCTGGCGGCGACGTCGTCGGCGAAGACGGCGAGCAGCGAGCGCAGGAGGATCGCCGTCGGCTGCCGCAGGTCGAGCGATCCGGCCAGCTCCGGGTGGTCCAGCATCGCGTCGGGGTCACGGGGATCGGCCTGGATGACGCGGACCATCGGGCCGCCGACCGCCTTCGCCTCATCATGTGTCGCCACGATCGCCTGGCCGTGGGACACCACGACGGGGTCTTCGTCCACGTAGACGACGCGGGCCTCGACCTTGAGCTCCCGAAGGACCTCATGGACGCTCCCGCCGGCGGGCAGACCGCACCCGACGTCCACGAACTGCCGGATCCCCTGATCCGTCAGATACACGATGGCCTTGTACAGGAACTTGCGCTGCTCCGCGATCATCGTCGGGACGTCGGGGGCTATCTTGAGGAGTTCGTCCCCCACTTCCCGGTCTATGGCGAAGTTGTCCTTCCCGCCGCCCAGGTAGTCCATCACGCGGGCGAAGTTGGGCACGCTCGGGTCGAAGGGCTTCAGGCGACGGTCACTCATCACGGCATGGTAAGCCCCATGAAGTCCATGGACACAAACCAGATCCTGCTTAAGCGCAACATCCCGGGAAGCGAAACGTCCGCCGCGGCGCACAGGAAGACGATGACCGATCGCGGCCCCGGTTCACCTCGCGGCTCTCGCCGTCAAGGACACGTCGCCTCGCCCGAGCGCCGCCCGCCCGAAGACGGCTACGGCTGCGTGACCCGGCGGGCGAAGGCGGCGTTGTCGCTGGTCAGCCGGTGGACGGTGCGTTCCAGGATGAGGAGGATCTCGGTGATGCCGATCTCGCCCGCGGCGAACCGTGCGACGGTGCCGTGTGCCAGGTGGGTGACGATGAGGGCGAGGTCGCCGATGTAGGCGGGCTCGTAGCCGACGAACAGCCTCAGGGCGATCGGCTCGATCGCCCGCCAGGACTGTTCCAGGAGGCGGTGGCCGCCGGGACCCGTCTGCGCCCGGTGGAAGACCTCGAGCATGCGGGGGTTGCGCTCCCAGGGTTCGAAGACATGGCGCAGGATCCGCATCAGGCCGCTGTAGAGGTCTTCGCCCGGGACGACCGGATCGAGCGGTGCGCAGCCGTTGGCCGCCATCCAGTGCTCGACCGCCGCCACGATGAGCTCGTCGCGGGTGGGGTAGGCCTTGTAGATCGTGGTGAGGGAGACCTGGGCGCGCCGGGCCACCTCTCGCAGCTGCACGGCGTCATGGCCGCCGTCCTCCAGCATCTCCAGGACCGTGCTGATGATGGCGTCGGCCGGCTGCGGCTCGGTCACCGTTCCCCTTCCCGCTCGTTCACTCGGGTTCGGAGATGGTCGGCATCTGGCCCGACCATCCCCGGATGAGTAACATCATTACCCAGATAACCCTGTTACTCGCCGGGTGAGAGGGTATCCGGCCGCGGGCGGAAGATCCACGGCCTCTTCCTTGTTCTGAGAGGGCGCATGCTGAGACGGGAGCAGGTGTTCGTGGGCGGCGCATGGGTCTCCGCGAGCGGTGACCAGGTGATCGACGTCGTGTCACCGCACGATGAGGAGATCGTCGCGCGGGTCGCCGCGCCGGGGCCCGCAGACGTCGACCGGGCGGTCGACCCCCCGCGTGCGGCGTTCGACGCCGGCCCGTGGCCGCGGCTCACTCCGGCCGAGCGGGCGGACGCCATCCGCCGGCTGGCCGACCTGTACGCTCCCCGCCACGAAGAACTCGCCCGGGCCGTCACCGCGGAGATGGGCGCCCCGATCTCCTTCTCCCGGTCGGCGCACGTGAGGCTGCCGCTGCGCATGATGCGCGCGCTCGCCGACGTCGCCGCCGACCTCCCCTGGCACGAGCACCGGCCCGGTTTCTACGGCCACGACGTCATCGTCCAGAAGGAACCGCTCGGCGTGATCGCGGCGATCGTCCCCGGCAACATGCCGCTGTTCCTGGCCGTCATGAAACTGGTGCCGGCGCTGCTGGCCGGCTGCCCCGTCATCCTCAAGCCCCCGGCGGAGACGGCGCTGTCGGCCTGCCTGCTCGCCGACCTGGTCGAACAGGCCGGGCTGCCGCCGGGGCTGGTGAGCATCCTGCCCGGCGACGGCGCGCTCGGCGCCGACCTCGTGGCCCAGTTCGCCGTCGACAAGGTCTCCTTCACCGGCTCCACGACCGTCGGGTGGAAAATCGCGGCCGACTGCGGGACGGCCTTCAAACAAGTGGCTCTCGAACTCGGCGGAAAGTCCGCGGCGATCGTCCTGGACGACGCCGACCCGGGCCGCGTCGCCGAGGGCATCAAGGTCGCCGGGCTGATGAACGCCGGCCAGTCCGCCACCGCCCAGACCCGCATCCTCGTGCCGCGCCGCCGCCGGGAGGAGTACACCGACGCGCTCACGGCCATGGTCGAGTCCCTCGTGGT
>JAFACJ010000530.1 GCA_023425615.1 Actinomycetes bacterium | reverse complement strand
GGCTGCGGGCACGGCAGGCAGCCGGTTGGCGGCGCCGTCACGGCGCAGCAGGAGGATCGCCACGACCGCGGCGAACGGCACGGTCTGCGGCCAGCCGAGCTGGAAGCGCTGGGGGACGTGCTCGGCCACGAGATGGGTGACGACGCTCTCGCCGACGCCGAGGGCAAGCCCTCCGGCCAGCGCGAGGGGGTAGCTGTCGAAGCGGCCGAGCAGCGCGGCGGCGAGCGCGAACGCCATCACCGTCAGCATCGCGAGGTCGAACTGCCCGACGATGGGGGCGACGAGGATGCCGGCCGCCGCGGCGCACACCGACCCCAGCGCCCAGTTGAGGGCGCCCAGCGTGTGCGGTGAGGCGCCGAGCGCCTGCGCCGCCGGTTCGTGCTCGGCCATCGCCTTGGTCATCAGGGGCAGCCGCGCCCGTGCCGACCACACCGTCAGGAGGCCGACGGCGGCCACCGCGACGGCGAAGATGACGAGGCGTTCGGCGGGCACCGTCTGGCCGAGGACCTGCACGCCCGAGGTGGGCAGCGAGCTGCGCGGCGACCGCGGCGCGTCGGGGAACGCGGTGTGTGCCAGGCCGGTGAGGAAGCCGAGCAGTCCCAGTGTCGCCACGATCCGGATGAGCTGGGTGCGGTGCCGGATGGGCCGGATCACCAGCAGGTAGACGGCGGCGCCGAAGGCGGCGGCGGCGAGGAGGGCGAGTGCCGCCGCCGCTGCCGCCGGCACGCCACGCCCGTCGCGGAGCCAGGAGAACAGCAGCGCGCCCCACAGGGCGATGCCCGCGTGCGCGAAGTTGATCGTCTTCGATCCCCGGTGGATCGCCACGATGCCGACCGCGCTCACCGCGTAGACCCCGCCGATGCCGAGGCCGAGCAGCGCGAAGCGCAGGATCAGTTCCAGGTCCATGGCGTCCCTTCGAGCGGAGGCTGCGCCCGCCGGTGGCGGACGATTCCGGTGCGGGGGATGTGACGGCATTCACACCCCGGCACTTCGACTGTAAGTTTGTGAGTGCCCACTTTCAAGTGTGAGGATCAAGGAGCCCGATGAACGACGACGCCGGATCCACCACCGCGAAGGCATCCGAGGCGGGCGGCGCGACCGCCGTGCGCGAGCCCGCCGTCGAGGCGCGCGGCCTGCACGCCGGGTACGGGAACGTGCAGGTACTGCACGGGATCGACCTCCGGGTGCGGCCGGGCGAGATGGTCGCCCTCCTCGGCCCGAACGGCGCGGGGAAGTCGACGCTCCTGCGCGCGCTCGCCGGGTACGTCCGCCCCTCCGCCGGCGACGTCCTTCTCTTCGGAACGCGCCACACCCGCACGCCCGCCTACCGGCGGTGCCGCCAGGGCGTGTCGTTCATGGGCGAGGAGCGGCACGTCTTCCCCGGCCTCACCGTCCGGCAGTCGCTGCGGTTGGTGCGGGCGGGCGAGGAGGCGCTGGAGCGCTTCCCCGCGCTCCTGCCGCGCCTGCGCCACCGCGCCGCACTGCTGTCCGGCGGCGAGCAGCAGATGCTCGCGCTCGCGCTGGCACTGGCGCGCTCACCTCGGCTTCTGCTCATCGACGAGCTCTCGCTCGGCCTGGCGCCCACCGTCCGCGAGCGTCTGCTCGACACGGTGCGGGAGACCGCAGACCGCGGCGTCGGCGTGCTCGTCGTCGAGCAGGACGCGCGGGCCGTGCTGGGCCGCGCCGACCGCGCCCACGTCATGCGGCGCGGCGAGCTGGTGGACGAGCGGGCGGCGCGGGACTGGCTCGGCGACCTCGACGGCCTGGCCTCGCTCTACCTCTCCTGAGTATTGTAAGTATGCGTTCACTCAGTTAGCTTCTCTTGCGTTCGACACCCCGCGAACGAGGGAGAAGTCCATGTCCCAGCCCGTCCGCGCCGTCGCGGCCACCGCGCTGCTGCTGGCCTCGCTCACCGCCGCGTGCGGCGGCGACGGCGACGCCGCCGGAGGCCCCGCACCCATCAAGATCGCCGCGATCGCCGCCCTGTCCGGCGGTGTCAGCAGCAACCCCGAGTACGGCGAGGGAGCCAAGGCCGCGGTGGCCGCCATCAACGCCAAGGGCGGCGTCAACGGACGCCGCCTCGACCTCACCCTGTGCGACAACCACCAGAACGCGACGGACTCCGCCAACTGCTACCGCAAGATCCTCGCCGACGAGGACATCGTCGCCATCGCCGGCGGGTCGGACAACTACCACGACGCGAGCAAGGCGCAGATCGACGCGGCGAAGATCCCGATCATCGGCCAGTACCCCGTCTCCGGCTTCGACTTCACCGATCCGCTGGCCTTCAACGTCAACGGCGCGACCGCCGTCGGGTTCCACGGGCTGGCCCAGGACGTCATCGCCGGCGGCGCCAAGCGCATCGGGCTCGTCACCCTCGACATCCCCACCGCCGACATCATCCGCAAGTCCGTCGGCGACGTCCTGGACAAGGCGGGGGCCCAGGTCGTGAGCAACGTGCAGATCGCGCCGAGCACTGCCGACCTCAGCGCCCCGGCGCAGCAGGTCACCCGCCAGAACCCCGACGCCGTCATCTGGCTCACCTACGCCGCCCAGACCGGCGTCGCCGTCAACTCCCTGCGGCAGACCGGCTACCGCGGCACGGTCGCCATCGCCGGGTCGGCGTTCGACCGCAAGACCATCGAGGGCATGGGCGCCGGGGGGCCGCTCACCGTCGGGATGGTCCTTCCCCCCGCCTGGGACACCTCCACCGCCTACGGGGCGCGGTTCAACGAGGACGTCAAGGCGCACGCACCCGGCGCCAAGATCTCCGAGCTCTGCCTGAACAGCTGGCTCGGCGTCCAGATCTTCGCGCAGGTGGCGGCCACGCTGCGTACCGTCGACCGGGCGTCGGTCCTGGACGGGCTGAAGGGGCTGGCATCGGTCGAGACCGGTGGGCTGACCCCGCCCATCGGCTTCTCGACCAAGAGCCCGCTGCCCTACAGCGGCGTCTACAACCCCGCCTACACCACGGTCCATGTGAAGGACGGCGCCGCCGTGTGGGACGGGAGGCTCCGCGAGTTCGGCACCCACGCGGAGCTGAAGCCCGGCTCGTAACGCGTTCCGTCAGTCCTCGTCCAGGGTGGCCAGCAGGGCGTGCGTGTCCTGCTGGAACACCCGGATCTCCAGGATGAGGCAGTCGGAGGCGGTGAACAGCTCGACGACGTCGACGGTTGCCGCGCGGCCCGTGGCCTTGGCCGTCCAGGTCTGGGTGGTGATCTGGACGGCCCGCTCGCCGCAGTCCATGACGCGCGGGTCGCCGATCACGCGGTCCCAGTACCGGGCGAAGACCGCCCCCATCTCGGTCATGCCCGCACGGCCGCGGTGCCAGCCGCCGTGCGGGAACGAGGCGGGCTGCTGGATGCGGAAGTCCGGATGCAGCAGCGCGAAGGCGCCGTCGAAGTCGCCTGCGGTGAAGCGCCCGTTCATCTCGCGGACCAGGCCCGCCGCGTCCTTGGCCGCGATGTCCCCTGTGCTCACGCCCGCTCCCCTTCCAGGCTCCGCGCGACCTTGGCCGCCAGGAGCCCGTCGATCTCCCAGTGGGACAGTCCCAGTTCGGTGAGGACCTCCACGGTGTGCTCGCCGACGCGCGGGAGCATCAGCCGCGGGCCGTCCGCGGGTCCAGGACCGTACCGCAGCAGCGGGCCGATCTGCTCGAAGCGGCCCCAGTCCGCCGTCCGGTAGGTGACGACACGACCGGCCTGGCGGTTCACCGGGTCGTCGAGGACCGCCCTGCGAAACCCGTCGCGGTTCAGCGGCTCGATGGGTTCGGCGAGCAGTCCCCGGCCGCGCAGCCGGGCGGTCCACACGGCGGCGGGCGCGGTGGCGAAGGCCGCCTCCAGGACGGCTTCGGCACGGCGGGCGGCGGCGTCGGCGGCTCCCCCGCGCAGCGGCGCGTATGCCTCGGGAAGCCCTCCGACCTCGGCGG
>JAFACJ010000527.1 GCA_023425615.1 Actinomycetes bacterium | reverse complement strand
CGAGCGCCGCCGCCGCACGGGATGCCCTCCCCCGCTGTCCGATGACGAGCGCGTCGCCGGGCCCCATCGCCTGGGCGGCGCGTACCGCGGCGGGAGCGGCCCCCGCCCGCGCGCCCGCCACCGCGTTGCCCAGCGCGTCCAGCAGATGCCGGGAGGCCGCCCGCCGCACCCGGTCGGGCACCTGCTCCGGCCGCACGCCGAGACCCCACCGGACGAGTTCCTCAGCGATGGTCGTCATGCCGGGGCTCCGAAGGCTCCTTCGGAGGCGAGTTCGGCAACGCGTTCGGGTGAGTAGCCGAGGAGACCGCCCAATACCTCCTCCGAGTGCTCACCGCGCTGGGGCGCACGCCGGTACTCGGGCCTCTCCGCTCCGACCCGGACCGGGGAGGCGAGGTTCTTGAGCGTGCCGTAACGCGGATGCTCGGTCTCCACGATCAGATCGCGAGCCAGAGTGTGCTCCTCCTGGAGCGCCTGGGAGACGTCGTTGATGGGTCCGCAGGGGATGGATGCGGCGGTCATCGGGGCGAGCCATTCGGCGACCGTGCGGGTGGCCAGGGTCCGCTCCAGCTCCGGCAGCAGGGTGTGGGCGTTCTCACGCCGGTCGGCGAAGGTGGCATAACGGGGGTCTGCGCCCAGGTCGGGTCGGTCGATGACTTCGATGAGGCGCTGCCAGAACTTCTCCTTGGCGCAGCCCACCACGATCCAGCCGTCCTTGGCCTGGAAGGCCTGGAAGGGCACCAGTGAGGGATGCGCCGAGTGGTGGGTGCGCACGGGGGTGAACCCGGCGTTCATATGCCAGGTGCCCGGGTAGGTGAGCATCGAGACCGCGGTGTCGTACAAGGAGACGTCGCAGTCCATGCCGATGCCATCGCGGCGGGCGGCGTGCAGGCCGGTCAGCAGCGAGATGACCGCCACGAGACCACCGCAGTAGTCCACCAGCGACAACCCCGACTTCGTCGGCGGCCCCTCCGGCTCACCGGTCAGGTCCATCCACCCGGCCAGACCTTGCAGGATGTAGTCATAGCCCGGCTGCTTGGCGCGCGGGCCGGTCATGCCGAAGCCGGTCAGCGAGCAGCACACGATCTTGGGGTTGAGGTGCTGGAGATCGTCATAGGTGATCTTCAGTTTCGCCGGGACGTCACCGCGCAGGTTGGAGTAGACGGCATCAGCGCCGCGCACGAGGTCTTCGAAGACGGCGCGTCCGGCGGGGGTGGACATGTCCAGTGAGATCGACTTCTTGTTGCGGTTGAAGGTCTCATGGAACAGCGAGTCCTCACCCTCGGCATACGGGGGGACGTAGCGGCCGACGTCGCCGCCGGTCCGCGGGTCCTCGATCTTGATGATCTCCGCGCCCATGTCGGCCAGGTGCAGTGATCCGAAGGGCCCGGCGCCGTATTGCTCCAGGGAGATGATGCGCACATCCTGCAACGGCTTCACGACAACTCCCTGATCAGTTCGATGATGCGCGCCTGGGCGGCCCTGATGTCGGCGGGCCCGACGCCGTGGGTGGGCGGGGTCAGCTTGATGGAATCGGCGATGCCCGCGTAGGCGGCGATCCGCTCGGCGACCTGCTCGAAGGTACCGGTGAGGGTGAGGGCGTCGGTCATCCGGTCGGAGACGGCGCCGCCCAGGTGGTCGGCTCCGGCTCCGGCGCGGAAGGACTCGATGACCTTCTCCTGGTCCTCGGCCAGATCATGGAAGGCGAAGAAGTCGGCGTAGGTGCGCACGGAGGCGTAGAAACCGGCGGTGCCCGCGGCCCGGCGGCGGGCGGTGGCGGGATCGGCGTCGATCGAGCAGCAGGCCGAGACGACGACGTCGAGCTCCGACCGCTGCCGCCCGCCGAGGGCGAGTCCTTCCAGCAGCGGCGGCAGGGAGCGTTCGGTGAGCCAGGAGGGAGAGCACAGCTCATGGGAGATCCAGCCCTGGCCGATCTCGCCGGCCAGCCGCGTCATCGCCGGACCCATGCCCGCCACATACACCGGGATCTCACGGCGCACCTGCGGAAAAGGCCGCTGATAACCGCGGATGCGCAGGGGCTCGTGCTCCCCCTCCAGCGTCATCGGTGTGCCGTCGGCGGCATGGGCGACGAAATGCCGCACCGCGGCGACGGTCTCACGCAGATGCGCGACCGGCCTGCCCCAACGGGCGTTGTGCCAGTCCTCATTGAGCCGCTTGACGCCACTGCCCACACCGAGCACGAACCGGCCGCCCGAGAGCTCGTCCAGGTCCAGGGCCTCCAGCGCGGTGATCATCGGGCTGCGGGTGAAGGCCAGCGCGATGGCCGTGCCCACCCGGGCACCACAGGTACCGGCGGCCAGCGCCGCGGCGGAGACCGTGGCACTGCGATGCAACTCGGGCACCCACAAAGTGGTGGCGCCCGCCTCCTCGGCGGCGCGGCCCGCGGCCACCAGCTCCTCCAGGGTCTCGCCCCAGGGGCCGAAGGTGAGGTTCGGTCCGGTCACGCCGGCCCGCCCGGTGCGGGCAGCTCCATCGCGCCGGTCTTGGCCTCGGGGAAGTAGTTCTTGTCGTGCGCGGCGCCGCGCTTGTAGATCATGACCGAGCGGGTCCAGGAGACGACCTCTTCGCCGTCCTGGTTGAGGCCGCGGGTGCGCATGGTGATGATCCCCGCGTAGGGGCGCGACTTGGACTCGCGGGTCTCGGTGACGATCGACTCGCTGTAGAGGGTGTCGCCGACGAAGACGGGGTGGGTCAGCTTGATGTCGGTCCAGCCCAGGTTGAGCAGCGCGTTCTGGCTCATGTCGATGACCGAAAGGCCCAGCACGAGCGCGACGGTGAAGCCGGAGTTGACGATCACCTTGCCGTAGGGGG
>JAFACJ010001001.1 GCA_023425615.1 Actinomycetes bacterium | reverse complement strand
CCGATGTGTCGTGAATGTAAACAGGTGCGCGGGCGCATGTGGAGCCGGTCACACCGCAACATTAACTTGCAATTGCGTAGGGGTGGGCCCTTCGGCTTTTCCGGTAGCGGCACCGGCTCCGGAGTTCTGCCGAAAATTTCCTCCCCAAAAGTACACCGATTTCGTTCCGCTTATTGACTTGCGGGCCCGAGTGTGGGCAATTCACTTTCCGAGAAACTTGATATCGAGAGATCTGGGGGGCGGAGCCGAGGAGGCGGGCGGTGGCCGGGCCCGAGCCGGCGGGACCTAGAGTTGGGTCACTATGGGCAGGCGAGGAAGACTCCGCATCTACCTGGGCGCCGCGCCGGGGGTCGGCAAGACCTACGCGATGCTCAGCGAGGGGCGGCGGCGCAGCGAGCGGGGCGCCGACGTCGTCGTCGGGCTGGTGGAGCACCATGACCGGCCGCGGACCAGGGAGCTCATCGCCGGGTTCGAGGTCGTGCCCCGCAAGGAGATCCCCTACCGGGGAGGCACCTTCACCGAGATGGACGTGGACGCCGTCCTGCGACGGGCGCCCGAGGTCGTCCTGGTGGACGAACTGGCGCACACCAATGTGCCGGGAAGCCGCCACGCCAAGCGCTGGGAGGACGTCGAGGAGCTGCTCGACGCCGGGATCAATGTCATCACCACGGTGAACGTCCAGCATTTGGAGTCGCTCAACGACGTGGTGCAGAACATCACCGGCATCGAACAGCGCGAGACGATTCCCGACGAGATCGTGCGGCGGGCCGACGACATCGAACTCGTCGACATGTCGCCCGAGGCGCTGCGGCGCCGGATGGCGCACGGGAACATCTATGCGGCGGAGAAGATCGACGCCGCGCTCTCCAATTACTTTCGGGTGGGAAATCTCACGGCGCTGCGCGAGCTCGCGCTTTTGTGGGTGGCCGACCGCGTCGATGAGGGACTGGCCCGCTACCGGCGGCAGCAGGGGATCGACAGCACCTGGGAGACACGGGAGCGGATCGTCGTGGGGCTCACCGGAGGGCCCGAGGGCGGCACGCTGATCCGCCGCGCCGCCCGGATCGCCGCCCGCAGCGGGCGCAGCGATCTGGTGGCGGTGCACATCGCCCGCAGCGACGGGCTCAGCGGCGGCTCGCCCGAGGCGCTCGCCCGCCAGCGCGCCCTGGTGGAGAGCCTGGGCGGCACCTACCACCAGGTCGCCGGCGACGACGTGCCGATGGCGCTGCTGGAGTTCGCCCGCGGGATCAACGCCACCCAGATCGTCATCGGCACCAGCCGCAGGCCGGGCTGGCAGTACGTCTTCGGGCCCGGCGTCGGACGGATCATCACCGACCTGTCCGGCGACATCGACGTGCACATGGTCACCCATGAGGCGGCGCAGCGGGGCAAGGGGCCGCGGGCCGCGAAGGTGCCGGCGCTCGGGCGGCGGCGGCAGACGGCGGGCTGGGTGGTGGCGGTGGCCGGGTCGCTGCTGCTCACCTTGGCCCTCGGCGCGGTCGGGCGTGGCCTTCCGCTGGCCTCCGACCTCCTGCTCTACCTGTGCGTGGCGGTGGCCGCGGCGCTCGTCGGCGGGCTGTGGCCGGCGATGGCCGCGGCGGTCGGCGGTTCGGTGCTGGCCAACTGGTACTTCGCCCCTCCCCTGCACACCCTGACGATCGCCGACGGCGAGAACATCCTGGCGCTGACGCTCACGGTCCTGGTGGCCGGAGCCGTCTCCACCGTCGTCGACACGGCGGCGCGCAACCGGCGGGCCGCCGCGCAGGCGCGGGCGGAGGCCACCACCTTGAGCCTGCTGGCCACCAACGTCCTGAAGGGCGAGTCGACCCTGCCGGCGCTGCTCCAGCGGATGCTGGAGACGTTCGGGCTGATCGGGGTGTCGCTGCTGGAGCGGAGCGCGGACGGCTGGAGCATCGCGGGCTGCGCCGGGGTGCCGTGCACGAAGCCCGACGACGCCGACCTCCTGGTGAAGGTCAACGACGATCTGGTGCTGGCGCTGCGCGGCCAGACCCTGCCCGCCTCCGACCAGCGGGTCCTGTCGGCCTTCGCCTTCCAGGCCGCGGCGGCGCTGGAGCGGCGGCGGCTCTCCCAGGAGGCGGCGCGGGCGCGGGAGCTGGAGGAGTCCGACAAGGTGCGGCTGGCGCTGCTGGCCGCGGTCTCCCACGATCTGCGCACCCCGCTCGCGTCGATCAAGGCCTCGGTCAGCAGTCTGCGCTCCACGGACGTCGTCTGGGACCCCGATGACGAGTCCGAGCTGCTGGCGGCGATCGAGGAGTCGGCGGACGAGCTGACCGGCCTGGTCGCCGACCTGCTGGACATGACGCGGTTGCAGACCGGCGCCGTCCAGCTGCTCCGCAGACCGGTGGGCTTGGACGAGGTGGTGCTGAAGGCGGTGCGCCCCTTCCCCCCGGGGCGGCTGGACCTGGACATGCCCGAGACGCTGCCGCGGGTCGACGCCGATCCCGGGCTGCTGGAACGCGCCGTGGCCAACGTGGTGGAGAACGCGCTGCGGCACAGCGGGGAGCCGGTGCGGGTCACCGCCAGCGAGCTGGGCTCCCGGCTGGAGCTGCGGGTCGTCGACCGCGGCCCCGGGGTGCCCGACGCCGACAAGGAGCACATCTTCGTCCCCTTCCAGCGGCTCGGCGACGCGCCGCGCGGCACGGGCGTCGGCCTCGGCCTCGCGGTGGCGCGCGGGCTCACCGAGGCGATGGGAGGTACCCTCACCCCGGAGGACACGCCGGGCGGAGGACTGACCATGGTCTTCGGCCTCCCGGCGGCCGGAGCCGGGGAGGCGCGATGACCCGGGTGCTGGTGGTGGACGACGAGCCGCAGATCGTCCGCACGCTGCGCATCAACCTCAAGGCCCGCGGATACCAGGTCGACGCCGCGCCCGACGGGCGGACCGCCCTCGACCTGGCCGCCCGCCACCATCCCGACCTCATCGTCCTCGACCTCGGCCTGCCCGACCTGGACGGCGTCGAGGTCATCCACGGGCTGCGCGGCTGGACCGAGGTGCCGATCATCGTGCTGTCGGCGCGCCACTCGGCCACCGAGAAGGTCGAGGCCCTCGACGCGGGCGCCGACGACTACGTCACCAAGCCGTTCGGGATGGACGAGTTCCTGGCCAGGCTGCGCGCCGCGCTCCGGCGCGCCGCTCCGGCCGAGGCCGAGGCCGTCGTCGCCACCCCCGACTTCACCGTCGACCTGACCGCCAAACGGGTCACCAGGGACGGCTCCGATGTGCGGCTCACCCCGACCGAGTGGCACATCCTGGAGATCCTCGTCCGCCATCCCGGGCATCTGGTCAGCCAGCAGCGGCTCCTGCGGGAGGTGTGGGGCCCGTCGTATGAGACGGAGACCAACTACCTGCGCGTCTATCTGGCGCAGCTGCGCCGCAAGCTGGAGCCGGATCCGTCGCATCCCCGCTATCTGATCACCGAGCCGGGGATGGGCTACCGCTTCGCCGGTTAGGGCTGGAACCGGTACCCCATGCCGGGTTCGGTGATGAGGTGCCGCGGGTGGGCGGGGTCGGGTTCCAGCTTGCGGCGCAGCTGGGCCAGGTACTGGCGCAGATAGTTGGTCTCCGACGCGTAGGCCGGGCCCCACACCTCGTGCAGGAGCCGGCGCTGGCTGACCAGGCGGCCCGGCTCGCGCAGCAGGATCTCCAGCATGTGCCACTCGGTGGGGGTGAGCCGCACCTGGCCGCCCGCGGCGTCGGTGACGGTCTTGGCGGCGAGGTCGACGGTGTGCTCCCCCACCCGCACGGGCCGCTCGGTGTCGCGGGCGTGGGCGCGGCGGGAGACCGCCTTGATGCGGGCGAGGAGTTCCTCGATGCCGAACGGCTTGGTGATGTAGTCGTCGGCGCCCGCCTCCAGTGCCTCGACCTTGTCCTTGCTGCCGGCCCGCCCCGACAGCACGATGATCGGCACCTTGGTCCAGCCGCGCAGCCCGTGGATGACCTCGACGCCCTCCAGGTCGGGCAGGCCGAGGTCGAGCAGGACGAGGTCGGGGTGCCAGGAGCCGGCCTGGCTGAGGGCCGCCGTGCCGTCGGCGGCGACGGCGACCTCGTAGTGCCGGGCGCGGAGGTTGATGCGCAGCGCGCGCAGGAGCTGTGGTTCGTCGTCGACGACGAGGATGCGGATCATGTCAGTCCCCCGGGTGGATGGGAAGTGAGACGGTCATGGTGAGACCGCCGCCGGGCGTGTCCTCGGGGACGAGCTCGCCGCCCATGGCCTCGGTGAGGCCGCGGGCGAGGGCGAGGCCGAGCCCGACGCCGGTGTGGTTGTCGTGATCGCCCAGCCGCTGGAACGGGAGGAACACCCGGTCGCGGTCGGCCAGGGGGATGCCGGGGCCGCGGTCGACGACGCGCAGTTCGACGCGGGCCCGGTGGGCGCTGGCGGTGACGAGCACGTGCCGGTCCGGCGGCCCGTACCGCAGCGCGTTGGAGATGATGTTGACCAGTACCCGTTCCAGCAGGGCGGGGTCGGCGGCGACGGCCGGCAGCTCGTGCGGGACCCGGACGCGGACGCCGCGCGCGGGCGGCCCGATCTCGTCCAGGGCGCGCGGCACCACCTCATCGAGGGCCAGCGCCCGTGCCTCGATGCCGAGGGCGCCGACCTGGAGGCGGCTCATGTCCAGCAGGTTGGCCACGAGCCGATCGAGCCGGTCCAGGGACTGGGCGGCGGTGTCGAGGAGCTCGGCGCGGTCCTCGTCCGTCCAGTCGATCTCCGAGCCGCAGAGGCTGTCGACCGCCGCCTTGGCCGACGACAGCGGGGTGCGCAGGTCGTGGCTGACGGCGTTCAGGAGCGCGGTGCGCATCCGGTCGGCCGCCTCCAGCGGCCTCGCCTTCTCGGCCTCGGCGGCAAGGCGCTGGTGCCGGAGCGCGCCCGCGGCCTGGGCGGCGAACGCCTCCAGGATGCGCCGGTCGGACGCCTCCAGGGTGCGGCCCCGCAGGGCGAGGGCGAGGTCGTCGGCGACGGGGATCTCGGTGTCGCCGTCCTCGGGCGCGGCGCAGGGGCGCCCGCCGACGGTCGCCACGATCCGCCAGCCGTGCCCGGAGGCGTGGCGTTCCAGCAGCGTCACCGAGACCAGCCCGAAGGTCTCCCGCAGCCGCTCCAGCAGGGTGCCCGTGGCGTGCTCGCCGCGCAGCACGTTCCCGGCCAGGCCGAAGAGGACCTCGGAGTCGGCGTGCAGCCGCAGCGCCTCACGCGACCGTTTGGCGGCGCGGTCGACCACGGCGCTCACCCCGACGCCGACGAGCACGAACACCACCAGCGCGACGAGGTTCTCCGGTTCGGCGACGGTGAACCGGTGCAGCGGCGGGGTGAAGTAGTAGTTGAGCAGCAGGAACCCGATGACGGCGGTGAACATGGCGGGCCACAGGCCGCCGACCAGGGCGATGCCGACCACCGCCGCGAGATAGAACAGGATGTCGCTGGGCAGCGTCAGCTCGTTCCCCGCCAGGGCCAGCAGGAAGGTGAGCAGCGGCAGCCCGGCGGCGGACAGCGCCCACGCCCCCGCCCTGCGCCCGAACGCGAGACCGGGATCCTTGACCGGCCGTTTGCGGCCTTTGTGCGCCTGCTCATGGGTGACCATGTGCACGTCGATCGATCTGGCCAGCGCGGTGGTGGTCACCCCGACGCCGGGGCTGAGCATCTGGGCGAACCTGCCGCGCCGTGAGACGCCGAGGACGAGCTGGGTGGCGTTGACGGCCCGCGCGAACTCCAGCAGGGCGCGCGGCACGTCGTCGCCGACGACCTGGTGGTAGCTACCGCCGAGGCTCTCGATGATCTCGCGCTGCCGGGCGAGCTGGGCGGGCCGCGACCCCGACAGGCCGTCGCCGCGCGTCACGTGCACCGCCAGCAGGTCGGCGCCCTTGGAGCGGGCGGCGATGCGGGTGGCGCG
Source organism: Actinomycetes bacterium (assembly GCA_023425615.1). Classification (GTDB taxonomy): domain Bacteria; phylum Actinomycetota; class Actinomycetes; order Streptosporangiales; family Streptosporangiaceae; genus Actinocorallia. The sequence continues at coordinate 537 of JAFACJ010001001.1, read as the reverse complement.
GCGGATGAGGGTGGCGCCCTCGGGGCCTCCGGTGAGCGCGACGACGATGCGTTCGCGCGCCTCCCACGTCCCGGCGATGCCGTGGTCGTCGCGGTAGCGGGCGAGCTGGTCGTCGACCTTTCCGGCGACCCACAGCAGCGCCAGTTCCCGCAGCGCCGTCAGGTTGCCGACGCGGAAGTAGTTCGACAGCGCGGCGTCGACCTTCTCGGCGGCGTAGATGTTGCCGTGCGCCATGCGGCGGCGCAGCGCCTCGGGCGCCATGTCGATCAGCTCGACCTGGTCGGCGCGGCGCACCACCTCGTCGGGGACGGTCTCGCGCTGCGGGATCCCGGTGATCTTCTCGACGACGTCGTTCATCGACTCCAGGTGCTGGACGTTCACCGTGGAGACGACGTCGATGCCCGCCTCCAGCAGGCGCTCGACGTCCTGCCAGCGCTTCTCCGCCGCGCCGCCCGGGACGTTGGTGTGCGCGAGCTCGTCGATGAGGGCGACCTCCGGGGCGCGGGCGAGGACGGCGTCCACGTCCAGCTCGGTGAA
>JAFACJ010000519.1 GCA_023425615.1 Actinomycetes bacterium | reverse complement strand
GCCCAGGACGATGCCCGTACCGCCCGGCGCGAGCACCCCTGCCAGCTCCCAGTCGGTGTCCAGGATGGAGCCGTCGGCGGCACGCGCCGTCATGGTGATCTTCGCGCAGTCGGGCAGGGCGTCGGCCCGCGGATTGCGGACGAACGCACCCCACTGGAACCCCCCGTAGGACGGCACCAGGAAGAACGGCACCGCCTCGAAGGGCGCACCGTCGAGCACGACCAACTCGGGCCCCGAGCGGACGCCCGACGCCTGCGCGGCCCCCGGCCACCCCACCGCGGGGGCCGCCGACCCACCGTCCGGCCCCACCTTGGCGATCGCGGCGTCTCGCGACGCGACCCCTACCGTTCCTTGCTCACCGGGCACGCCCCGGCCACCGCCGGGCGCAGTCCGAGCCCCGCCGTACACGGCGTCCAGGAACCGCCCCGGACTGCCGATCCCGGTGAACTCCATCCGCCGCCCGCCGGCGATGACGGCCAGGGCACCGCCCCCGTCCCGCACCACCCGGGCCTGGACCTCGCTCACCTGCTCCAGCGGCACCGCGTACGGCTGCTCCACGGGCCGCGCCTCCGACAGGAACACCAGCCAGCCGCCGGACAGCACCAGCAGCCCGCTCTCCCCGCCGATCGCGCACCCCTCGACCTCCAGGATCGGCTCACCCGGCGCGAACGACCTGGCGACGGCCTCCAGCTCACGCTGAAACCGCAGTGTGGCGGGCCCGGACCGGCCGAGCGCATCCTGCAGATCCGACCGAGGGCTGATCATAAACCCGCATGTTACGCATTCCTCACATCCACCACCAGAGAACACGAACCGGGCCCTGCCGGGCTCTGCCGGGCACCACGGTGCCGGACATGGCGACACCCGCAGGTGTCGGACATGGCGACGCCCGCGCCCGTTCTCCACCGGAAGACCGAGACCGACCGACGAGATCACGGCCCGCCACGTTCGGCGTCACCGCTTTCCGTTCGTTCGTTCAGGTGAACCGCTCCGAAGATGTCACGCGCTTGAACCGCGGAAGCCGCGTTCCCGCCGATCGTGTTGCTGATCCCGGGGTCACGGTCGCCACGCGCGCCTCCGCCGGAGCCCGGTTCACCGTCCGACCGGTGCAGGGGAAGCAGACCGCAGACCGCGACGGCCAGGCCCGCGATACCCGTGAACAGCCCGAGAACACTCGCGAGCTTGTCCGCGGAGTCGAGCCCCACGATGGTGAAGATGACGCCGACGACCACGGCCGCCGTGGCCATCGGAAGCAGAACGAGAAGGTATCTCCTCCGTGAGGCGCTCAAATTCGGTCCCGTCCTAGAGATCCGTACCGGGGGAAAGCGCTTGCATCAGATCTTCGAGTTCCTCCCTCGCCGCATCGTCACCCAACTCCGCGAAAAGTTCCAGTGCCTCCCGCCACGCCCGGCCCGCGGAGTCGGGATGCCCCGCACCCAGCTGGACGGAGCCAAGATCCTTGAGAGCGTTGGCCGAGCTTCGGTGATCACCGAGTTCAAAGAACTCATCCACCGCGTGCCGTAGCTTGCGAAGGGCATCGGCATACCGGCCCAGCGCCGCGTCGACCATCCCCATCTCATACTCGCAGAGCGACTGGCTCCAGCGGTTCCCCAACTCCCGGAATATCAGCGACGCCTTCGTGTAGTACTCATGGCACAATTCATGGTTCCCCATCTGCCGGTGGCCGCTGGCGATACTGAGCAGTGCCATCCCCTCACCGCGCCTCTCGCCTATCTCCTGAAATATCGAAAAAGCGGTCTCCGATTTTTCAACGGCCTCGCGGTACCGGCCGAGGTCCTGATACACCAGTCCGCGGCCCCGCTGCGAGAACCCTTCCGTCCACCGATCCCCCGACTTCCTCGCGGACCTCATCGCCTCCGTATAGGAGTCGAGAGCCTCGGAATGGTTCTTCCGCAGCCAGTAGGCATCGCCGAGCGACAGCGACACCCAGCCCGCCGCCCGATCATTGCCAAGGGCCAGGGCGGCGGAGACCGCCTTCTTGTGGCTTTCGATCCAGTCATCGAGATAGGAATGGCGCTCCAGGAAGGCCATCATGGCGATGGCGATCTTCCAGACGAGATCCAGGAGGTCCCAGTCGGCGGCCTGCCGCTGGCACTCCAAGATGTTCACGCGTTCGGCCTGGCACCAGGCGAGCGCCGTATCGAGATCCGTGAATCCGAGCGGATCCGAGCGGTTCTCCTCGCGATCGATCTCTATCGGTCTTCCCTGCGGAAGGATCACCCGGTAAGCCGCATAGGCGGTCTCCAGGTACCAGAGGCAGATGCGACGCAGCGCCGCCTTCCTGACCCCCTCCTCCACTTCGGCCTCAAGACGTTCGAGAGAAAATGCCCGGATCAGGTCATGGAAGCGATATCTTCCATCCTGGGCCTCCTGCACCAGATGAAGCGCGACCAGACCATCGAGAAGTCTCCTCGCCCGCTGCGTGGTCGTTCCCGCCATCGCCGCGGCGGCGGCCAGCCCGATATCAGGCCCGGCATGCAGTCCCAGGAGCCGGAACATACTCGCGTTCTCTGGATTGAGCGCCCGGTAGGACCAGGAGAGCACGATCCTTATCTCCGAAAGCGCGTCTCCGTCGAGCGAGAATCCATCGAGGCGGAGATGCTCCTCCTCCAACTCCGATGACAGATCGGCCAGCCGGAGGCCCGGCCGGAGCGCCGCCCTTTCCGCCACGATCCTCAACGCCAAGGGGAGATGAGCGCACTGGGCGACCAGTTGTACCGCCGCCTGCGGCTCTCTGTTCACCCGGTCGGCCCCGATCACTTCACTGAGAAGCTCCAGGGAGTCGGCGGTGGACAGGGCTTCAAGCTCCATTCGAGTGGCTCCATCCCTTATCACGAGCCCGGAGAGCCTGCTTCTGCTGGTGACCAGAACGACCGGAGGCTGCGAACCCGGAAGCAGCGGTCTCACCTGTTCGGGATGAGAAGCATTATCAAGGATGATGAGGATCTGCTTCCCGTTCACCAGCGATCTATACAGTGAGGCACGGGAGTCCAGATCTTCGGGAATCATCTCCGAGGGCACGTTCAAAGATCTCAAAATCTGATCCAGAGCCTGCCAGGCATCAAGGCTCGGAAGCTCGTCATAACCTCTGAGATTGACGTACAGATCACCATCGGGAAAATTTCTTCTGACCTGGTGCGCCCAGTGGACGGCCAGTGCGGTCTTCCCGACTCCGGCTTCGCCCGCGATGGCCGAGATCACCACCGGACGCCCCAGCGTTCCGGCGGTCGCCCTGCGCGCCGCCGCGAGGTGTTCGGACAGGGCGAAAAGATTGTCCTGCCTGTTGATGAAGGGAAACACATCAGGGGGCAACTGCCTCGGGACAATGGATTCGGGGGGACGGGCCACATTGATGTTCACATCACCGTGGATATTCTGCGCCTGCACGGAGGCTTCCGCATCGCCAAGAATCGAATTACCCGGAACCTGCCCTTCCGGACCCCCCTCGGAACTTTTCCTCGGACTCATACGACGGATTCCTATACGGTCTGAGCGGCAGTTCTCAGGAACTCATCGGCGATGAGACCCATGACCACGACGTCGCAGTATCTGCCATGGGCGAACGTCTGCTCTCGAAGACGGCCCTCGTGGGAGAACCCGAGACCCTCATGGAACTCTATGGACGCACTGTTGAAATCGTAGATCTCGACGGTGCATTTATGGAAGCGCCGCTCCCGGAACATGTAGCCGAGGATTATTCTCGCCGCGTCTCCACCGTATCCACGCCGCCGGCTCCGGCTTCGGACGGCCAGTCCATACTTGAAGCTGCCGGCACGCGCATCACATTGCGAAGTCGATATGCCTCCCACCATCTCACCGCCATCGAGATTCTCAATGGCCAGCGCGAAGCATGCGCACTCGGAGGTGCGGGTGGAAAGCTCCTCTGTCTCCTTCTTATGAGTTTCCCTTGATTTCGGGGGGTTGATGAAACTGACGTTCCGAGCCCCCAGGGAATCCTCATCGAACTCGACATAGTAGGGCCAGTCATCCTGCCGGACGGCTCGAAGCCTGACCTTGTCGCCCACCC
>JAFACJ010000487.1 GCA_023425615.1 Actinomycetes bacterium | reverse complement strand
GCCGCCAGGTCCGAGCCGGCGCCGGGCTCGCTGAACAGCTGGCACCACAGGAGCTCGCCGCGCAGCGTCGGCGGCAGGAACCGCTCCTGCTGCTCGGGCGTGCCGTACTGGACGAGCGAGGGGACGACCCAGGCCCCGATCAGCAGGGGCACGGGGCTGACGCCCGCCGCCTTCAGCTCCTGGGCGATGACGACCTGCTCCAGGGGCCCCGCGTCCCTGCCCCAGGGCTTGGGCAGGTGCGGGGTGACCCAGCCCTCGGCCGCCATCTCGGCGCGCTGCGTGAGGATGTCGAGCGCCGCCAGTTCCGCGACGCGGGCGCGGATGCCGTGGCGCAGCGGCTCGGCCTCCGGCGGGAGCTCCACCGACGCCTCGGGCCTGACGCCGTCGAGGGCGAGCGCGGCGAGGCGCTCCTCGTCGCGGTCGATCAGCGCGCGCAGTGTCAGCGCCCGCCGGTAGAACAGGTGCGCGTCGTGCTCGTAGGTGTAGCCGATGCCGCCGTGCGTCTGGATGTTGTCGGACGCGCACTGGACCGCCGCGTCGGCGGCCAGCGCGGCGGCCGAGGCCACCGCGTAGTCCTCCAGGGAGCGTGCGGCGTCCCACACCGCGGCGCGGGCACGTTCCAGGACGACGAGCATCCGGGCGAGCTTGTGCTTGATGCCCTGGAACTGGCCGATGGGCCGCCCGAACTGCTCGCGCAGCTTGGCGTACTCCACCGCGTCCTCCAGCGCCCGCCCCGCCACGCCGCACGCCTCGGCGCCCAGGACGACGGCCGAGAGCGCCCGCGCGTCGCCCACTCCGGTGACGGGTTCGGCGTCCACGCCGGTGACGGTCACCGAGGCCACTCCCCGGGTGACGTCCAGGCTCTCCTGCGGTGTCACCGTGACGTCCCGCGCGTCGAGCAGCACCCACTCCTCGCCGACGGGCAGCAGGAACAGGTCGGCGCTCTCGGCGCCCAGGACGTAGTCGGCGGTGCCGCTCACGCGCCGTCCGTCGCGGACCAGTTCGGCGGCCGTCGCCACGCAGGCGGTCCTGGAGCCGTCCGCCAGCGCGGGGAGGTGCTCTCCGGCCGCCGAGGAGCCGGCCAGGAGGGCGGAGGCCAGGACGGTGGGGACGAACGGCCCTGGCGCCATCGCCCTGCCCAGTTCCTCGACGGCGACGGCCAGCTCCACGAGGGTGAAGCCCTGGCCGCCGTGCTCCTCCGGCAGATGCAGGCCGGGCAGGCCCTGGGCGGCCAGCGCGCCCCAGAACGCGGGCCTCGGCTCACCGGCCCGCACCGTCTCTGCGGTGATGTGCCGTTCGGCGAGCCCGCGTACGGACTCCGCCAGGGCCTCGTGTTCCTCGGTCAGGCCGATGGCCATGTTCCACTCCTCACCTTCAGGGTGAGAAGAGGTTACTAGAACGTAGTTCGGTTTTAGACCCGCGGGGTGGCACGGTGCCGCCGGACCGGCTCAGCCCACCTTGAGCCGCGAGATCACCGTGTTGATGTCGGGCCACAGCTTCTTGTGGGTGTTGGGCATGGAGACGAACAGGACCGACGGGTACTGCCCGCCGGTGTCGACCAGCGCGGTGACGACGACCTCGGCGGTCGAGCGGATCGGCGCCCTGTCGTACTTGAGGTAGCGGGCCACCAGCCATCCCTCGTGCCCGCCGACGCGCAGCGGCTGCGACGCCAGTTCCCTGGTCTGGTGGGGGAAGCCGTACAGCCTGTTCTCCAGGCTGGCAGCCACCTGCGCCGCGCCCGTCTGGAGGTCGCCGCCCTTCGCCCAGATCCGCCGCTCCACCGGCCCCAGCGGGGAGGTGAGGACGGTCCCGTACCACAGCTGGGTGCCCTTCTTCTCGGTCACCAGGATCTGCTGCCCCGACCAGCCGGACTGCGCGAGCTTGTTCTTCTTGTTCGGCTCGACCCAGCCGCCGCCGAGTTGCGGCACGCTCAGCCCGGAGGCGGGGTCGGCGAGCATCCCGGTGACCGGTGAGCCGTTCCCCTTGAAGACCATCAGTTTCTTCTGCGGGGGGAGGCTGGCCCGCGCGGTGGCGCTCGGGCTCGGCGAGGACGTTCCCGGCCGTGCCTTCACCTCGGCCTCGGCGCCGCCTCCGTCGCCCTTGAACACGACGATCCCGAGTGCGACGAACCCGGCGATCGCCAGCGCCCCGATGCCCGCGAACACATAGGTGCGCGACCGGTCGCGCCGCATCTCCCGCTCGTCGAAGCCGCCGCCCTGCGCGGAGGCCTCCAGGTTGGCCTGGGTCTCCTCCCGCATCCATTCGGGCATCTGCCAGTTCCCGCTGCTGGGGATTCCGGCCTTGGGCGGTCCGGCGGGTCCGGAGAGGTCGACTCCCGCGTACTGCGCCACTCCCGGCCCGTCGTCGAGCCCGCCGAAGTCGCCGCCGGAGGGGGGTTCCGCCGGGGGGACGGGCGCCGCCGGCACCGGCGCCACCGAGGTGAAGCCGGAGGGGTTTTCTCCCTGACCGTTATCGCCCTGTCCTGACCTTCCCACGGCCGGCGCGTCCATCGCCGGCTCTATGGACTCCTCGGGTTCCTGGACCACGGGATGCGCCCCTGACTGCGTAGGCTCGGCAAAGACCGGCTGCGGCCCGGAACGTCCCGCACCGGGACCCCCGGCCTCCAGCCCTTCGTTCTCCTGCTGCACGGCTCCACCTTCGACACCGTATTCCGGACGCGCCGAAAGCT
>JAFACJ010000473.1 GCA_023425615.1 Actinomycetes bacterium | reverse complement strand
ATGAGCCTCCGCGCACTCGCCGAACGCGCCCGCACCACCGGCGACCTGGGCCACCCCTACGCGGAGGAGCTGACGTCACGGGCCCTGGCCGAGCGGCGCGGCGATGACCTGGTGCTGACCGGCGCGGGCCGAGCCGCGGCCGAGCGCCTCTTCAAGGCCCGCCGCAAGGGCATGGACCACATGCTGGAAGGCTGGCAACCCGAACGCCACCCGGAACTGATCTCCCTGCTGGAGAAACTGGCCCGCGAGTCCCTGGGATCGGATTCGGACGCCAGGGCGTTCTCTGGTTGAGTGTCAGGGGTCACGCTTGGGTTGCCGGATACCGGAGGGTAAGCTCATACTGACTGACCGAACCCCATTCGGTTAATGGGACGGAACCCACCCCTAGATTCTTTGGAGGCGCTGTGGCCGAGGCGTACATCGTCGGAGCGGTCCGTACCCCCGTCGGGACCAAGAAGGGCGCACTGGCCGGAGTCCACTCCGCCGACCTCGGCGCGCATGTCCTGAAGTCCCTCGTCGAGCGCACCGGGATCGACCCCGCCGCCGTCGAGGACGTCATCATGGGCTGTGTGTCCCAGGCCGGCATGCAGGCCCTGGACATCGCCCGCACCGCGTGGCTGTCGGCGGGTCTGCCCGAGAGCGTGCCCGGCGTCACCATCGACCGCCAGTGCGGCTCCTCGCAGCAGGCGGTCCACTTCGCCGCCCAGGGCGTGCTGTCGGGCACCCAGGACCTGGTCGTGGCGGCCGGCGTCGAGAACATGGCGGCGGTGCCGATGGGCTCGAACGTCCCGTTCGACGCCAACGGCGCCAAGGCCGGCTTCCCCTACGGCGAGGGCTGGGCCGCCCGCTACGGCGCCCAGGAGATCTCCCAGTTCCGCGGCGCGGAGCTGATGGCCGAGAAGTGGGGCCTGACCCGTGAGGACCTCGAGAAGTTCGCGCTGGAGTCCAACGTCCGGGCCGGCAAGGCCATCGAGGCCGGCTACTTCGACCGCGAGATCGCCCCGCTGAACGGTCTCGAGCGCGACGAGTGCGCCCGCCCCGACACCACCCTGGAGAAGATGGCGTCCCTCAAGACGCTGCGCGAGGGCGGCGTCATCACCGCGGCCGTCTCCTCCCAGATCGCGGTCGGCGCGTCCGCGCTGCTCATCGCCTCCGAGGAGGCAGTGCGCACGCACAACCTGACCCCGCGCGCCCGGATCCACACCCTGGCGCTGGCCGGCTCGGACCCGGTCTACATGCTCACCGGCCCGATCCCGGCGACCGAGAAGGCACTGAAGAAGTCCGGCCTGAAGATCGACGACATCGACGTCACCGAGATCAACGAGGCGTTCGCCCCGGTCGTCCTGGGCTGGCAGCGCGACCTGGGCGCCGACCCGGCCAAGGTCAACCCCAACGGCGGCGCCATCGCCCTCGGCCACCCGCTGGGTGCGACGGGCGGCATCCTGATGGCCAAGCTCCTGCACGAGCTGGAGCGCACCGGCGGCCGCTACGGCCTGCAGACGATGTGCGAGGGCGGCGGCCAGGCCAACGCCACCATCATCGAGCGCCTCTGACGGAAGCCCTCAGGGGCACCGAGGAGCCACTGGAACGGGCCGCGGACGATCACGCCGCGGCCCGTTCCGCTACCCGGGAACGCCGCGAATCGCCTGCCGTGCGCGGTAGGTGACACAGGGTCACCGCCCTCGGCTAGGGTCGTGGCATGCCGACGACAGACGACGTCAAGCCGACCGAGCAGTCCCCGGGCGCCACGGACGACCAGCGGGAACCGGAGCGCAAGCCGAGCACGCGGCCTCGCAGGCGGCGTCCCGTCCCGCCGCTCACCACCGCCTCGGAGGAGGACCCGGAAGAGAGAGTTCCGCAAACGGCTTGACCCTGCATCACGTACCGTGTTCGCTTTTCGCGATGGCAGGAACACGCGGGCCGACGCTGATCGCCTCAGTCCAGCGCGCGCTGCGTCTCATGGAGGCGGTGGCGGCGCACCCCTCGGGCGCGCCCGCCAAGCGGCTCGCCAGGGAGGCGGACCTGGCCCTGGCCACCACCTACCACCTGCTGCGGACCCTGGCGCACGAGGGCTATGTCAGCAAGCTGCCGGACGGCGGCTGGGTGCTCGGCGACCGGCTGGAGGACCTGCACGCCGGAGGCCGCGTCCAGACCGCGCGGACGCGGGTCCACTCGATCCTCTCCGCGCTGCACGAGGAACTGGGCGTCGCCGTCTACTTCGCGGTCCACCGGGAGGGCGGGATCCGGCTCCTCGACGTGGTCGACAGCCCGCGCGCGCCGCGGGTCGACCTGAGCGTCGACGTCAACGACGCGGCGCACGCCACCGCGCTCGGCAAGTGCGTCCTCGGCCAGCTCGACGAGCCGTCGCGGCGCGACCACCTCTCCCGCCACCCCCTGCTCGATCTCACCCCGCACACCATCACCGACGCCCGGAGGCTGGGCGGCGGCCTGGCCGGCCGGGACGGCCTGTCCCTCGATCGCGAGGAGTACGAGCTGGGGACGTGCTGCGCGGCGGTCCCGGTGGCCGACGGGAGGCGGGCCGGCGCCCTCGCCGTCTCCTGCCGCGCCGACGGGCTGCCGCGGATCCGCGGCGCGGGAGCGCGCCTGCGCGAGGCGGCGGTGCAGCTCACCCGAGCCGTGACACTGGGTTGACATGACGCCGAGCTGAAATGCCGGACTCCCGACGGCGCGCGGTACCAGCCGGTAAACTCGCCGTCGATTCCCGGAACCGAGCACGAGTGGAACCCATGTCTGAGAACTTCCAGCCGGTCCAGCCCGCGGCCGGCGAGGGCGCCCTGGAGAACCACCTCGGTGGAGACGAGGCGCGCAACTACCGCAAGTACGAGTACGACATGGTGTCGCCGCACGTGGGTCGCTCGCTGCTGGAGATCGGCTCGGGACTCGGGCACTTCTCCGAGCAGTTCTCCGGGCGGCTCGACTACCTCGCGGTGAGCGACAACGACCCGTACTGCGTCGAGCAGCTGCAGAAGCGCTACGCCGAGAACCCCGACGTGGAGGTGCTGTCGCTGGCGCTCCCGGCGAAGGTGGAGATCCGCCAGAAGGTCGACACCGTCGTCATGATGAACGTCCTCGAACACATCGCCGAGGACGCGCAGGCGCTGCGCGATCTGGCGGCCGTGGTGGAGCCCGGCGGGCGCATCGTCATCTGGGTGCCCGGCTACATGCAGCTCTACGGGGACTTCGACCGCAAGGTCGGCCATGTCACCCGCTACACCCCCAAGACGCTGGGCGCCACCATCGCCGCGGCGGGCCTGGAGGCCGAGGTGCTCAAGCCGATCAACTTCCTGGGCGGCATCGCCTGGTGGGCGGCGGTGCGCCGCGGCGGGGTGGGCTACCCCGACCCCAGGCTGGTGAAGATCTACGACCGTACCGTCATCCCGACCACCCGGTTCCTGGAGCGGCTCTTCCGCCCGCCGTTCGGTCAGACGGTCTTCGCGGTGGCCCGCGTCCCCGGCTGATCGTGCGGGTCCGCCCGATACGCCGCCAGAGGAATCATGCGGCGTATCGGGAAGTCTCCCCATGTGACGGGTGCCTTCGGCGTGACAATGAGGGTGGCCGCAAAGA
>JAFACJ010000467.1 GCA_023425615.1 Actinomycetes bacterium | reverse complement strand
GCCGAACGGCACGTCGTCGTCGGCGCGGATGCCGGGCGGCAGGACCTTCGTCGCGACCGCGAGGGCGGCCTCGGCGACGGCCGGGTCGAGGTCGGCGGCGGGGTCGATGACCTGGGCGAGATCCCAGGTGTGGGTGGCGAGCTCCATCACATAGCCGCCGAGGGCGGCGAATCCGGGGACCGTGCCCCAGGGGACCTCGACCTTGTGCTGAAGCCTGGCGTCGTCCGCCCAGGCGGCGGAGACGCGGTCCTTGGCGCGGGCGACGGCGCCGGGCCAGTCGGTGTCCTCGATCGCGCCGGCCGCGGCCGGCAGGTCGAGGCCGCGACCGCCTTCGCCGGTGTAGGCGATGCGGTGCGCCGCGCCGACGACATGGCCGATCAGGGCGCGCAGGTCGAACTCGGCGCACGGGGTGGGCCGGCCGAGCATCCCCGGCTCGATCTCGGAGGCGAGGCGTTCGACCTGGTCGAGGGCACGGGCGAGGTTCGGTCGCGGATCCATCATGTTCTCCTCGGTTGTCGGTGCCCCCACTCTCCCGGCCTTACCTGACATCTGATGTCATGATTGAGCCATGCGTGCCGACCGATTGCTGTCGATCATGCTCCTGCTGCAGTCACGGTCCCAGGTCCCGGCCTCGGAGCTGGCCGAACGGCTGGAGGTCTCGACGCGCACCATCTACCGCGACGTCGAGGCGCTGTCGGCGGCGGGGGTCCCGGTATGGGCGTCACGGGGACGCGGCGGCGGGATCCATCTGCTGCCCGGCTACCGGACCGACATGACCGGGCTGACCAGCGACGAGGCACGCGCGCTGTTCGTGCTGGCCACCGACACCACCCATGACGCGCTCGGGCTGGGCCCGGCGATGGCCTCGGCGCTGCGCAAGGTGATGGCCGCGCTGCCCGCGCCGCACCGGCCGTCGGCCGAGCAGATCAGCAGCCGCATCCTGGTCGACCCGGTGCGCTGGATGCGCGAGCCCGCCAAGGCGGAGCTCACCGACCTTCAGCGGGCGGTGTTCACCGACCGGCGGCTGGCGATGACCTACCGGCACGCCCGCGCCTGCCCGGGTGACGATCCGGCGGCGAGGGTCAAGTCCTATGTCGTGGACCCGTACGGCCTCGTCAGCAAGGCCGGTGTCTGGTACCTGGTCGCCGATCTCGACGGAGAGCCGCGTCTGTACCGCGCCGACCGGGTGCTCTCCTCGGAGGTCACCGGGCAGGAGGTCCGGCGTCGGCCGCACGTCACCCTGGGCGGGCTCTGGGCCGAACTGCGCGACGGCGTGGAGCGCATCCCCGACGCGGTGACCGTCGAGGTACGGGTGCACCGGCGGGTGCTCGACCTGTTCCAGCGGCTCAACGCCGCGAACCTGCACGGCCCGCCGGTCCCGGTCGACGGCACCTGGTTCACCGCGACCCTCGGCTTCCGCGCGCTGCCCGCCGTCCGCCCGCTCCTCGCCTTCGGCGCCGACCTCGAGGTCCTCGCCCCGGCGGAGGCCCGCGCCCTGCTCGCCGACACCGCGGCGGACATCACCGCCCTGTACGCCTCTCCGGCCGGAGCGCCATCAGATGGCCGCGTCAGAACCGGTTCGTGAACGTCGGCGTTCGGCTTCATGCGGCGTTACCGGTGTGAGTTGAGGGGAGGCAGAGGAGGCTGTTAGCTTCATCCGGTGGACGACAGACGTGCACGGGCGGAGGCAATCGAGGATTTCGCGGAGGTTCTTCGCGAACTACGCAAATCTAGTGGCAATCCCCCTTTCCGGGAGATGTCCGGTCGATCAGGAGCGATCTCCCACACGACACTGCACGAGGCCACGAAAGGCAACCGGCTCCCGAGCTGGGAGACCACCGTCGAGTTCGTGAAGGCGTGCGGCGCGGACCCGGCCGCGTACCGCGAACGCTGGGAGACGGCGAACCGGACGGTCAGGTCGGCGGGCACCGGGGATCCCTCACCCCGCGCGGAAGCCGCGGCGGAACACTGGTCCGGCGGACTCGCGGCCACCGCCGCGGGCACCACGGAACTCCGCGCCGCGCACGTCGCCGTGGCACCGCAAACGCCACCGCCGACCGACGAGATCCCGATATCCGTACCGTCGCCGTCGTCGCCGTCGTCCGGTGAGAGGGCGGCCGGCGTCCGGCCGGTTCTCCCCGCGCCGGAGGGCCGGGGACGGTTCCGGCCGCCCCGCCCCGTCGTGTTCGCCGCGGCGGTCGTCGGTCTGGGGGCGGTGGTCCTCATCGGGGTCGTCGTCAACCGGGGATCGGGGTCGGACGGGAACGGCGCGGGCCCGTCCGGCGGCCCCTCGGCCGCCGCGCTGTCACCCGCCGACTGCCCGGTGACACCGACCAACCCGCCGTCGGCCCCGCCGGCGCGCAAGGGCAACGCCTCGGTGTTCATCGCGGACATCACGCTGCCCGACTGCACGCACGTCGGCCCCGGCGAGACCGTCACCAAGGTGTGGCGGATCAAGAACGTCGGGACCGTGCCGTGGAAGGGGTACGCGCTGCGCCGCCTCGAACTGCCGCAGCGGGCGGACCAGTGCCAGACCATCTCCGACGTGCCGATCAAGGACACGCTCCCCGGCCAGATGGTCGACATCAGGACCGAGATCACCACGCCGCGGCAACCGGGCCTGTGCTACGTGCGGTTCAAGATGGTCGACCCTTCGGGGGAGATCGTGTTCCCCGGAAGCCGGCCGGTCAACTTCCAGATCATCGTCGACTGAGACCGCTTCCCCGCCGCGCCGGGCACGGCGGGGAAGCGGTCTCGGACGGGGTCAGGAGGTGATGGAGATCCCCTTGTAGTAGTACTTGAGGATCCTGGAGTGGCTCCAGCCCGCCTTGGCCTTGTCGCGGGAGCCGTACTGCGACATCCACTCGCCGTCGACCCACCATGAGCTGCACGCCGTCGTCGTGGCGCAGAACTGGGCCTGGAAGATCTTCCCGTTGCGCGTCAGCCGGGTGCCCCACATCGCGTTCACCGCGGCGTTCGTCGCGGCCTGCGCGGAGCCGGGCTTGTACACCTGGCTGTTGGTGTGGTCATAGACGTCGAAGCACTGGCCGCTCGCCGTCCTGCGCGTCGAGTGCAGCGCCCAGTACCAGCCGTAGTTCTTGACGGCGACCGCCCCGGCCTTGAGGGACTCCTTCGGCCAGTTGGAGTACCACTCGTTGGGCAGGACGTTCTTGACGTAGGTCTTGAACGCCACACGGTCCACGCGGCCGAGGGACGCCCGGTACACGAGGATCGTCGTGGGCGGCTTGGCGTGCGTGCCGTCGGTCTTGCAGCCGGTCGTCGTCGGCGGCGCGGAGCTCAGGAACCGGTGCGAGGCGTTCTGGTTCTTCATGCCGGTTTCGAGGTTGCCCCTGGAGCCGGGCCTGAAGTCCTGGTAGGCGCCGCCGTATCTGCTGTTGAAGTAGACGCGGACGGTTTTCTTGCTGCGGTTCCAGACGGAGGCGGCCTCGTTCTTGATGCACTTGCCCCTGCCGCTGCCCGGTCCCTTGAAGTCGTAGCAGGAGGGCTGCTTGGTGCCGTAGTCGGCGACGGATCCGGTGAAGTCGGAGACGGATCCCTTGTTGTTGCTGTTGAAGTAGTAGCAGAACTCGCCGGTCTGGCAGACGCCGTCGCGGCCGGCCGCCAAGGCGGGCGACGCGGTGGCGAGCATCGTCCCGCCGATCGCCGTCGCGGCGACGGCGGCGGCGATCCGGGGGGTCAGCCGTTTGGTTCGTGGAGACACGGTTGCCTTCTCTTGGTCAGAGGCCGGGGCCCGTTAGGCGACGTTGTAGCCCTGGGAACGCCAGAAGGAGTTCGGGTTCGGGTTGCTGAGGGTCCAGTCGTTGACGCTCTTGGCCGCGAGCTTCTGCTGTCCGGGGCGCACCTCGACGTGGGTGTGCGCGGCCCCGCTGGACGACACGCCGTGCCACGCCTCGCTGGCGATGAGCTGGCCGCGCTTGACCTGCTGGCCCACGCGCAGGGAGGACCGCGGAGCGGAGTGCAGGTAGATCACCGTCTTGTTCAGCGAGGCGTTGTAGACGGCGATGGTGGAGAGCCCCGAGCCGCCGTTGTGGCCGCGCGCGAGGTAGATGATCTTCCCGCTCGTCAGGGAGTAGACGTTCGAGCCCACCCTGCGGGCGATGTCGATGCCCTCGTGCCGGCCGGGGGTGTTGGTGTAACCGTCGAAGCCGCAGCTGATCCGGCCGCCCCCGGTCTTGTACAGCGCGTACGACATGCTGACACGCGCCGATGACGACGGGCTGAACTGGTGCGAGGCGTTCTGGTTCTTGAGACCGGCTCTGAGGTTGCCCTTGGCTCCGGGCTTGAAGTCCTGGTAGGCGCCGCCGTAGTTGCTGTTGAAGTAGACGCGGACGGTCTTGCTGCTGCGGTTCCAGACGGAGGCGGCCTCGTTCTTGATGCACTTGCCCCTGCCGCTGCCGGGTCCCTTGAAGTCGTAGCAGGAGGGCTGCTTGGTGCCGTAGTCGGCGACGGATCCGGTGAAGTCGGAGACGGATCCCTTGTTGTTGCTGTTGAAGTAGTAGCAGAACTCACCGGCCTGGCAGACGCCGTTGCGGGTCGCGGCCATGGCGGGCGACGCGGTGGCGAGCACCATTCCGCCGAGCGCCACCGCGGTGGCCGTCGTGGTGAGGATCCTGTTGAGCGTTCTCATGATGTTCTCCTTGTGTCCGTGCGGCCTGGTCTTCGGGGGGTCAGCGGCGCTGGTACTCCTCCCAGGTGCGGATGGCCACCTTCGGGCCGTCGTCCGGCTTGCGGTTGGCGAGCCCGTTCATGCCGAGGTAGTGGTCGCCGACCTGGTTCTGGGCCTGGCCGGAGAGATCGGGGTCGCTGATGGCCACGGCGTGGATGTGCCACGGCCAGTCGCCCTGCCGGGGCGTGCGCACCCATGCTGCGAAGCCGACACGGCGCAACGCGCGGACGACCGAGGTGCGGGTGGCGGAGCTCATCCCCTTCACCGAGATGTCGACGGTGCCGCCGCCGTCGTGGGTGCCCGCGGACGTGGGATCGCCACCGGGGTTGTACGACCCCTGGTCCAGCACGAGCTTGCGGCCTTTGAGCAGCCGCTTCGCCTCGGCCAGCATGTTCCGCGTGCGGGTGTTGACGACGGCGCCGCCGGTGGACACCCGGGCGCCCGGGACGATGACGTGGTCGACCTTGAACCGGCCGGCTCCGAGCTTGACGAGCGACGCCTTGCCCGGCAGGCCGTTGGCGCCGAGACCGGTGTAGCCGAGCGACTTCTGGAACTTCGCGTAGGCGGCGACCGTCGCGCTGCCGAAGTAACCGTCCACCCACTTCGCGGCGAGGAGGTTCCGGTCACGCAGCGCCCTCTCGATGAGAAGCACGCTGGCCTTGGCGCCGGGGGTCAGCTTGTCGTCGGATCGCCGCGGATCGATCTGAGCCGCCTTGACGGTGGCTTCCATGTTCACACGGGGAAGGTCTCCGGCGTCGGCTGCCTGCACCGCCGACATACCAGACGCTCCGGTCAGAGAGGCGAGCAGTACTGCCGCCACGAGCGCGGTGGCGCATGAGGTCGGCTTCATCGTTTCTCCTGGTTTCAGACGCCGGGGGCGATCCCCGCGACGAAACCCACCGTCCCGCTTCCACGCACATGTCCACAACAAGATCGTGTTGTCAGCCTGTCCGGAAGCCCTGTCTTACAGGCGTTCGCCCAGGTCGACGGACTGTCCGAGCCCGATGCGGCTTCGGGCGGCCGGACCGCCACGACGTCGAGACGGCCCTCAGTCGAGCCAGACCACGATGCCGGTCATGCCGCTCAGCACGGCTGCCGCACCGGCTCGGATGGCGCGCCCGGCGCGCTCGGGGGTGAAGCTGGCGGGGTCGTACGTCGAGGACATGCCGAGCCCCTCGCCTCGGAACGACGCACCGGCCCAGTCGGCGGCGGTGACGTTCGCCGTGGGCTCGGCGAGTTCGGCGCCGACCACGAGGAACTGCTGGTCGAGGTGGTGGGGGGTGACCAGGGCCAGGGGGTCGATGAGGCCGTTGCCCGCGCTGACGATGAGGTCGGGCTTCATGTCGATCGCCCTGGTGATCGTCGGAATGAACCGGTCCGGCCGCGTGGCCGTGAGGGTCCTGAGGCTGACGTGCTCCTCCTCCGCCCACTCCGTCACGGCGTTCACCAGCGTTTGGGTATGGCGGTCCTCCCCGGCGGCGGTGAGGAGCACCACACGGTAGCCCTCCGACGGGCGGACCCCGTCCCAGGAGCCGGGTCGCGGCGTGATCGTCGCCTCCGGCGAGGGCGATGCGGAGGGGAAGAACCCCGGGCCGGGGGTGCCGACGGCGGTGGGCTCGGCGTGCGGCCGTGACCAGTCGTCACCGGAGCCGCATCCGCTGATCAGCAGGGCGGCCGCGGCCACCGCGGCCAGCGTGCCGGCGGGCAGAAGCCGAGCGCGCATCGAGATCGTCCTCCGGGGGTGGCGGGAAGTGCGCCTACTTCCTACCTCATGACCTGCGGCTTTTGGGGCGCGGACGGCCTTCGCCGGGCTTGGTTAGTCATCGGTTCTTTCGTGAGATGCACGTCGTTCATCCGGATCGACCAGATTTCATGCGCCAAGTCCGAAAGGAGTAATATGTACCCCGCCATACGGCGTCGTGCCCGTGTTCTCATCGCCGCCGTAGCCGTGGCCGTCCCGCTCTGCGCCACGCCCGCTCTCGCCCACGGATTCTCCTCGACGGTCTACGTCGACCTCGCCTCCCCCGAGACCGGACACGTCCGCGCCGAGCTCCAACTGGAGTACGACCTGCTCGTCGTCTCCGCCGCCGACTCCGAGAAGGACGATCCGCTCTTCAAGGCGGGCACCGCGGCGTTCGAGGCCGGTGACGCGGCGGAGCAGGCAGCCGCGCTCGACGCCCACGCCGACTCGGTCGTCGCGTACGTGACCGGGCGCTTCGGCGTCACGGCCGGGGGCGAGGCGTGCACCCCGGTCC
>JAFACJ010000450.1 GCA_023425615.1 Actinomycetes bacterium | reverse complement strand
GCCGTGGAGCTCCTGGCCCGCACCCTTCCCCTGCGGGGCCGTGATGAGGAGGCGGCCGAGATCTGGCGCCGCGGCCTGTCCGACCCCCTGCTGTCCGACCAGGTGGCGGCCCGCCTCCAGCGCGAGCCCCGCGCGCCGCTCCCGCTGACGGGAGAGTGACGGCGGGCGCGGGTCAGGCCGGGGTGCCGGGGCCGACGTCCTCCAGGAGGCGCAGGAACGCGGGCTCGTCGATGACGGGGACGCCGGCGGCCCGCGCCTTGGCGGCCTTGCCGGTGTCCGCGTGCGGGTCGTTGGAGACCAGGACGCTGGTCTGGCGGCTGACGTTGTTCATGACGTTCAGGCCCGCGGCGGAGGCGCGTGTCGCCAGTTCCAGGCGGGGGAGTTCGGTGTCGCCGGTGAAGGCGACCTTCATGCCCTGGACGAGGCGGTCTGCCAGCCGTCCCGGGTTGCGGTAGGGGCAGGCGACCTTGGGGATGCTCACCGGGTAGCGGGGGCCCGCGCTCTGCCGGGGCGGGCAGGCCACGAACGGGAGCCGCAGCCCCACGCGCGCCGCCGACTCCAGGGAGCCGCGCAGCACGCCCGAGAGCATCAGCGTGTCGCCGAGCGCGTCGTGCGCCTGGTGGCGGGTGGCGCCGTAGTGGTCGACGAGGGTGGTGAGCTGGAGGTCGGGGGCGGGGGTGGCGAGCCGCCGGTTGAGGTCGAGGGTGCACAGGCGGCGCCGCACCGGCATCACCACCGCGGCGCGGGCGAACTCCCCGGCCAGGAAGTCGTAGTCGAACGAGGCATTGTGGGCGACCATGACCCGGCCGTGCAGCATCTCGGCGACACGGGAGGCGACGCGGTCGAAGGTCGGCGCGCCGCGCAGCCGCTCGGACGTCAGCCCGTGGATGTGCACCGGACCGGGATCGACCCGAGGGTCCAGCAGGGTGGTGAACCTGCCGCTCTCCCGGCCGTCGCCGTCGATCGTCACCACCGCGAGGGACAGCACCCGGTCGCGCCCGGCGCGCAGCCCGGACGTCTCGACGTCGACCAGAGCCCAGTCCTGCGCGTAGTCCTCGGAGGGGGACACCAGTCGATCTTCCACGCGTCAGATGGTAGCCACCCGGCGTTCATGCCACACCCGGTACCCGCGCGGCGCTCACACGGGGAGAGCGACGCTGTGCGCAGGGTGTTGCACAGGTTTTCCGTGGGGCCCTTCTCCGAGTAACAGGCGTTTCCTAAACTCCATCCTCGGCAGACGCAACCGGCAGAAAGGCCGACGGGCATGAGCATCTACGACGCGATCGGCGGTTCCGCCGCGGTCAGCGCCGCGGTCGACGACTTCTACGTCCGGGTCCTGGGCGACCCGAAGCTGGAGGGTTTCTTCCTCGGCACGGACCTCGGCAGGCTGAAGGCGCACCAGAGGGCGTTCATCGCCGCGGCGCTGGGCGGTCCCGAGCTCTACAAGGGGCGCGACCTCGGCGCGGCACACGCCCATCTGGGCATCGCCGACGAGCACTTCGACGCCGTCGTCGGCCATCTGGCCGCGACCCTGGCCTCGCTGGGCGTCCCGGACGAGACGATCGGCGAGATCGCCTCCGCCCTGGGTCCGCTGCGCGCCGACATCGTCTCGGAGGGTTCCGCCTGATCCCTCCGCTCCGGCTCCGGCCGGGGCGAGGGACGGGCCCGAGCCGAAGGCGTCGGCGCACAACTGGGCGAAACCGCCGACGACCGGCAGGGACAGGGTCCAGCCGAGGAGAGCCCAGCCGAGGGAGAGATGCTCGGCGGCGCGGCACCAGGCGGCGACGCCCTCGGCGCGCAGCCCGTCCGACCGCTCGTAGGTCATGCGGCGCACCCCCGCGGGATGCTCCTCGGCGGCCCGTACCGTCAGGGCGACGGGGGAGCGGCGCAGGATCCAGGCGGCGACCGGAGCGCACCGGTCGCAGCCCCCGGCCACCCACAGGACGGCGGGGGGAGTCCCGGTGTGGGGGCGCAGGCGCGGGATCCAGGGGCGTACCGCCGCGCGGTAGCCGTCCCAGGCCGCGCCGTGCGACTCCCGCAGCAGGGTGTCCTCGTGCCAGGACGCCAGGCCCAGGCCGTAGGAGACGGCGACGGCGGCGGCCAGGAGGAACACCGGGTCCAGCGGGCTCAGGATCAGGTAGACCAGCGTCATCCCGAGCTGCATCGGGTTGCGGACGTAGGCGTAGGGCCCGGACGTCACCAGCCGGGACGGCGGGTCGTAGGGCAGGGGGGTGCCGCGTCCGGCGCGCGCGAACTCGCCGACGGCGGCGGTGGTCAGGGCGGCGGGGACGAGCATGAACTGCGCCGCGAGGCCCAGCGCCCAGGAAGGGCGGTCGGGGACCCGGCTCAGGGCGGCCGGCAGGGCGACCATGAGCCCCGTGGCCAGCACGGCCTGGAGCACCACCCGTGCCCCGAGGCGGCGGCCCGTCAGCGTCCACCGGGCCAGGAGCAGGCCCGGCAGCAGGGACACGGCGACGGCGACGGCCTCACCGGTCAGCCAGGAGCCGCCCAGGCGCAGGAC
>JAFACJ010000421.1 GCA_023425615.1 Actinomycetes bacterium | reverse complement strand
GGGCTCACCATGGTGTCGATCTCGGGGGAAGGGGGTTGTGAGCTGGGCGGGGATGCCGAAGAAGGGGCGCTCCTGGTGCAGACTGGAGGACCATGAGCTATCCGACGCGCGCGCTGGTGGAGCTTTCGGCGATCCGGGAGAACGTGCGGCTGATCCGCGAGGCGGCAGGCGGTGCCGAGGCGATGGCCATGGTCAAGGCCGACGCCTACGGGCACGGGGCGGTGCCCGCGGCGCTGGCGGCGTTGGAGGGCGGCGCCGGACGGCTCGGTGTCGCCTATGTCGGTGAGGCGCTGGCGCTGCGCGAGGCGGGGATCCAGGCGCCCGTGATGGCGATGGTGTGCACCCCGGGCGAGGAGTACGGGCGGGCGGTCGCGGCGGGGGTGGACCTCGGGATCGGCGGGGCCCGGCTGCTGGAGGAGGTCGCCGTCGCGGCGGGCGAGAGCGGCAGGGCGGCGCGGGTGCACCTGTCGGTCGACACCGGGATGACCAGGGAGGGGGCGACCTCCCGGCTGTGGTCGCATCTGGTGGAGCTGGCGCTCAAGGAGCAGGCCGAGGGCAGGGTGGAGATCGTCGGCATCTGGTCGCATCTGGCGTGCGCCGATGATCCCGTCCACCCGTCGGTCTCCCGGCAGATCAAGGAGTTCCGCGAGGCGGTGGAGCTGGCCGAGCGGGCCGGCGTGCGCCCCGAGGTGCGGCATCTCGCCAACTCGGCGGCGGCGCTGCACCTCCCCGACGCCCGCTGGGACCTGGTGCGCCCGGGCATCGCCGTCTACGGGCTGTCCCCCGCGCCGCACCTGCCCGACCCGGGGCTGCGCCCCGCCATGACCGTCGTCTCCCAGGTCGCCCACACCAAGCGTGCCGTTGCGGGCAGCGGAGTGTCATACGGTCACCTTTACACGATGTCAAAGGACGCGAACATGGCGTTGGTCCCGGCCGGATACGCCGATGGGGTGCCCCGTAACGGCTCGAACGTGCTGGAACTCCTCGTCGGCGGGGCGCGGCGCCGGATCGCGGGCCGGGTGTGCATGGACCAGTTCGTCGTCGACCTCGGCGACGACACGGTGGACGAGGGCGACGAGGTGGTCCTCTTCGGCCCCGGAGACCGCGGCGAGCCCACCGCGCAGGACTGGGCCGAGGCGACCGGGACCATCTCCTACGAGATCGTGACCAGGATCGGCGGCAGGGTGCCGCGGACGCATCTGCAGTGAAACCCCCCGGAGGCTCGGTTGGACGGCAGGAGCAGGCGCAGGCTCGGCATGGCGGGAGCCGCCGCCGCACTGGGTGCGGCGGGCATCGGCGCGGTGGTGGCGGCACGACGGGTCGCGGTGGGCAGGGTCAGGCTCCAGCCCGACCCGTACGCGGGTGAGCCGTTCGGGGAGCGCGGCGGCGAGCCCCTGACCGTCCTCGCCGACGACGGGCTGCCGCTGTACGTGGAGATCGAGGAACCGGAGGGGGACCGGCGCCCCGGGGCGCCGACGCTCGTCTTCTGCCACGGCTACTGCCTGACGCAGGACACCTGGCACTTCCAGCGCCGCGCCCTGAACGGCTTCCGCAGGGTGCTGTGGGACCAGCGCAGCCACGGCGCGTCCGGCCGCAGCCAGCCCACCCGCGCGACGATCGACCAGACCGGCGCGGACCTGGCCGCGGTGCTGCGCGCCACGGTCCGCCCGGACGAGCCGGTGGTCCTGCTCGGCCACTCCATGGGCGGCATGTCGGTGATGGCGCTGGCCGACCGGCATCCGGAGCTGTTCGGCTCCCAGATCACCGGGGTCGGCCTGGTCAACACCTCCACGGGCGGCCTGCACGAGATGACCCTCGGCTTCCCCCTGCTGCTGGCCAAGATGGTGCGCCCCTTCGCGCCGCGCGTGGTCAGGGGCCTGGGCCGCCGCAAGCAGATCGTGGACCCGGCCCGCGAGGTGGGCGCCGACGTGGCGTTCTTCGTGATCCGCCGGATGGGCTTCGCCGACCGCGGGATCAGCCCTACCATCGTGGACTTCGTGGAGCAGATGATCCGCGCCACGCCCATCGACGTGATCGCCGAGTTCTACCCGTCGCTCATGCGGCACGACAAGCGCGCGGCGCTGGAGACGCTGACGAAGGTGCCGGTGCTGGTCATGGCGGCGGGAGCCGACGTGCTCACGCCGGGGGCGCACGGCGAGCTGATCGCCGACCTGCTGGACGACGTGGAGCTGGTGTCCATCCAGGAGGCGGGGCATCTGCTCCCGCTGGAGCATCCGGACGAGGTCACCGCCGCCGTGCGCCGGCTGGTGGAGCGGGCCGGGGGCGCGGCGGGCGGCCCCGGCGAGAAGGAGGAGTGAGTGCGCATCGAGACGGCCGAGGACATGCGGCGGTTCGGCCGCGAGCTGGCCGGGCGGCTGAGGCCCGGTGACCTGGTGGTGCTGTCGGGCGGGCTGGGCGCGGGCAAGACCACGCTGACCCAGGGCATCGGGGAGGGCCTCGATGTGCGCGGCCCGATCACGTCGCCGACGTTCGTGATCGCCCGGGTGCATCCGCCGCTGTCGGGGGGTCCCGCGCTGGTCCATGTGGACGCCTACCGGCTCGGCGGGCTGGCCGAGGTGGACGACCTGGATCTCGACGCCTCCCTGGAGGAGGCGGTCACCATCGTCGAGTGGGGCGAGGGCCTGGTGGAGGAGCTGGCCGAGGACCGGCTGGAGGTACGGCTGGAGCGGGTGGGCGAGGGCGAGGAGCGCGAGGTGGCGGTCACCGGGGTGGGTGAACGATGGGAAGGGAGCGTTCCATGGTGAAAAATTACGATTATTGCGGTTTGTAGGGGATCACCTGGGACTCCCTAAGTTGCAGTTTGATGTCGTACCCTCTTCACCGCAGTAACGCATTACTTCCACGGGCATCTCGTTCACGGGTTGGGAGTCCTGCATGGGTGGTCAAAGACGCAGATCGACAGGCTCCGAACGGAGTATGGCGATCCTGCTCGGCGGGGCGATGACCGTCGTGCTCGCGGTCTGCGCCGTCGCGGGGCTCTTCATCCTGCGCACCGCGGGCAGCGACGGGCCCGGAGAGCGGATGGAGCCGGCCCGCAGCAGGCAGAGCGCCGCCGCCGAGCCGCGGGCGACCTTCACGCCCTTCGACGTCGTCCCCTCCGCCTGCGGCGTGGTGGAGAACGGGACGGCGGTCCGGCTGGTCCCCGGCAGCAGCGCCCAGACCTACGGCACCGAGACCGACGAGTACTCCAAGTGCAGCTGGGGCGACATCGAGGCCTCCGACCCGCGGGAGCTGTCCATCGAGGTGCAGGGCGTGACCGGTGCCGACCCGATCAAGGAGGCCGGAACGCTCTTCCAGCAGGCGGCGCAGGCCGACGAGAAGGGCGAGGGCCTGCTGGCGGGCCAGCGGCTGCGCGGCTTCCAGCAGGTCGAGGGCATCGGCGAGCAGGCGTACGAGCTGTTCGTCGCCGAGAAGACGCAGGGCCAGGGCATCGTCAGCACCCGGGTCGGCAATGTGCTGATCACGGTGAGCTACGGCGGCAGCACCAAGGAGGACTCGCCCCTCAGCGAGACCATGTGCCTGGAGGGCGCCCGCGAGATCGCCAAGGCCGCCGCGGAGTCGGTGCGCGCGCAGGCCGGCTGACGGGTCCGCGGCCACTCCGGTGTGGCTATAGGCTTGACGGCTGTGCTGGTTCTGGCTTTCGACACCGCCACGGCGGCGGTCACCGTCGCCCTCTACGAATGGCTGCCCGGTGACACCGTGTACGCCCGCGCCAGTGTGCGAGGGGCGATCAGGCAGCGCCACGCCGAGATCCTGACCCCCTCCATCTCCCAGGTCCTGGCCGAGGCCGGCGCGGTCCCCGGTGATCTGCGGGCGGTGGCGGTGGGCGTGGGGCCCGGCCCGTACACCGGGCTGCGGGTGGGCCTGGCCACCGCGCACGCGCTGGGCAACGCGCTGCGGATCCCGGTACACGGGGTGTGCACCCTGGACGCCGTCGCCTGGGCCACCGGCCGCCAGGAGCCGTTCGTGGTGGCCACCGACGCCCGCCGCAAGGAGGTGTACTGGGCGAGATACGACTCGTGCTCCTCCCGCGTCACCGAGCCGGCCGTCGGGCCGCCCTCGGACGCCGCGGAGCCGGGCCTGCCGGTGCACGGGGAGGGCGCCGCCCTCTACCCGGCGGTGCTGGGCGAGCCGGGCGAGCCGCTGCTGCCGTCGGCCTCGGCGATCGCGGAGATCGCGATCATCCGTCTGTCGGGCCGGTCCGGACTGCCGCTG